>CAUJFK010000001.1 GCA_963169175.1 Acidobacteriota bacterium
AAGGGCCTCGTCCCAGCTCGCTTTTTCAAAGTTGCCGTTTCGTTTGATCAACGGATGAAGGAGGCGGTCGGGATGATGGATCTGTAGATACGCCGTCACGCCCTTTGGGCAAAGCCGTCCGTCATTGACAGGAAAATCGTATCGCGGTTCAAAGCCGACGACCTTTTCTTTTTCAACAAGCAGGTTAATTCCGCATTGAACACCGCAATAAGGGCAATTCGTCGGCACCATCCGCTCGATCACCCGGTCGGCCAGCCAGCCTTCATCGGGAGCATCATGCAGATGCGGGCCAAATTCATCGAGTATCCTTTCTAAATTTTGTACTTTTGACATTTAAAACTATTCGTTTCGCCGTGCCCAATTGGCCAGCAGCGGAGCTAAGATCATGAATATCAAACCAAAGATCATCAGGCCGCCGCGGGCCGGATCGTAATCTTCAGTAATGCGGTCCCATCCGAGTCCGAGCAAACGGCCAAGACCAATTTCAAAACATATCGTCAAGGCCGCCCAAAGCGTTCCGACAAGTAACAGCTGCGGCCTTGAACAAGTTCCCTGCCATCGGACAAGGAGCCATGCGAAAGCAAAGATCACAATGCAGCCCATGAATACACCGATCTGTCGCGCCCGCATACCGCCAATATGCGGCTCAAGCAACAACGTTCGGCCAACGCCGAGTACGCTCTCGGCCAGAATTATCAAAAACCAAACAGCAATGGCCTTCGCAATTGCCATCACCGGAACCGCTCATCGTGCATCTTCATCCGGTCACCGTAAAATACCGGTTCACTCTTTTCGGCAAGGCTTGCGTAGGCATGGCCGCGGAGAAGCCGTTTGCATCGCGGACAATAGTCCTGCAGCGTATGGCCGTCGCCCATCCGATAGTCGAACCCAAGCTGATCAACGACCTTCTTCAGATCGTCGATCCAAAGCTGGCCGCTGAACATCGTTCCGCACCGGGGGCAAACGGCCTGCTCCATCTCGCGCGACCGCTGCTGATATAACTCAACGCCGATCGACGCCGGCCGCTGGACGATATGGAAAAGCTTCCCGAACGGCAGATAGAACAGCGTCATGATGACCAGGGCCTGATGCGACAGCGAGATGAACGAATACATATAGCCGGCGAACCAAAGGCTCGACGCGGTAAGCATCAGCCCGGAGACCGAAACGGCTATCAACAGCATGTGCGGCGTAAAATCGAGAAGAAATGTTTGCGATGCGATCGCTCCGCGGTCCGTGAGTCGCCGGTGAATAGCAATGGCGCATCCCGCAAGGACCATCACGGCGGTAAAGTCTAGAGCATGAAACTGGATCCATGCCAGAACACTTCGCCCGTCCAGCACAACGGTAGAAAAACCGAATAGATACGCCCTATAACCGCGATCTCCCTCAAGCTTAAAGTGAACCCATCCCCATACAAGCGGGAATGTGACCAGGGCCGACAGGATGCATCCCCACATGATCAGAAAATGCATCGCCCAGCGGGTAAAGCTGCGCTTGGATATAAAGCGCTGCTCGATCAGGTTGGTCGCGATCGTCCCGGCGGCCGAAGCCGCGTTTTTTCCTATACGGTCGCGCTTAAAAAAAAGATCAAGCCCCCGCCAGAAATACGCCCGGGTTGCCGGCCGCTGGAGCCACAACGCGTAGCGGAATACGATCGCACCAAGCGCAACAATGCTGGCGATCGTGTACCCAAAAAGGGCCGGGTCAAAATATTCGAGGTTACGTGACCCTGCGATAACGAGTACCGTGAGGATCGCGGACGCGGCGATGCCGAGGAGGGTTGGATTACGGTAATTCATCGACTTGATCGTTGCATTTGCTTAGAATTCGGCCACGCTGAACCATCAAGTTACTCAATCTTGGCGGCCAGCCGTTTTTCATCCTTAACTAGAATGCTGCGGCAGATCAATTGCCGTCGGAGTGATATTTTATAGAGTATACTCCGTCGGTTCCAGAAAAGGAAAATCGGCTAGTCGGCCGCCGCCGGATTTGGAAACATTTCCCTCTCATCCTCCTCCGGCCGCGATGTAGTGCACGCAAAATCTTTCTCCACGAGGACAGTCGGACTTCCATCGTTATTCTCTATTGCAACAAGATCAGTGGCAGCCCAATCGGCGGCAAGCTGGCTTGGCAGAATTACTGCAAGCCGGTCACCGTCGTACGCAGCGACCACACCCTCCGTTGCCCAGGAGGGCTCGACTGCGTATGTAAAAGTGCGCGTACCGGCGCCAAATTCGACACGATCTTCAACCATCTCGCCGCGTCCCACCCGCTCAACCTCAGGCCGGGTCAGCCGTAACCTAACGGAATTACCCTTGATCCTTAGCTTCATAGTATTAACGGTAGCAGACGGGGAATACTCCTTATGGTTACTTTAGTTACTTACTTCGGAAACTCCAAGCCAACCTGACATTGCAAAGCGTGTTTGGCGGGCAGGCCCCGAAGAAATACACATTGCCTGGCATTGCAGTCGGCAAATTCTCGCGTAGAATGTCTGAGTTAGCAAACAGGAGGCGTATGATACTGAGATCACGAGAATATTTCTGTCTGGCCGTCGTGCTCGTTGCAACGGTGTTCGCCGGGTTGGCGTACGCTGGTGGTTCAACCGAGACCCTGGCGGGGAAAACACGGGCCGTGAACGTGACCATCACCAGGGACGATTGGGGAATCGCCCATGTCGTCGGCAAAACTGACGCCGATGCTGTGTTTGGAATGATATACGCCCAGGCAGAGGACGATTTCAATCGGATCGAGACGAATTATCTTAACTCGCTTGGCCGCCTCGCCGAAGCCGAAGGCGAATCGGCCATCTGGAGCGACCTGCGCATGAAGATGTTCATCGACCCGGCAGAGTTGAAGAAAAATTACGCCTCAAGCCCGCTGTGGCTGAAACAATTGATGTCTGCGTGGGCCGACGGATTGAATTATTACCTCGCAACTCATCCGAATATAAAGCCTCGGGTGATCACGAAGTTCGAGCCATGGATGGCGTTGAGCTTTAGCGAAGGCAGTATCGGCGGTGATATTGAGACGATCGATCTCGGCCGGCTTCGTGCGATGTACGATAATTCGGCCCAGCCGCAGGCATTGGTGCAAAACGAAGACGAGATATTTCCGCCCGAACCGAAAGGGTCGAACGGCATCGCCATCGCACCAAAGAACACGACCGGCGGCAAGGCATTGCTTCTCATAAACCCGCACACATCGTTCTATTTCCGTTCGGAACTACAGATGACAAGCGCCCAGGGCCTGAATGCCTACGGCGCCGTTACTTGGGGCCAATTCTTTATCTATCAGGGCTTCAACGACCGGCTTGGCTGGATGCATACGTCCAGCGCGGTGGACGCAATAGATGAATATCGCCAGAAGCCGGTCGAACAGAACGGCAAGTATTTCTATCCCGTTCAACGCACTCGCCTGGTCCCGTTTCGTACCAGAGACATTTCGGTTCCGTTCAAGACAGCCGGCGGCCAACTCGCGTCCCGCACATTCAAAGTGTTCTATTCCGAACACGGGCCGATAATACGAAAAGATGCAAGCGGCGACTGGATATCCATCTCGCTGATGCATGAACCGGTCAAAGCATTGATGCAGTCGTACGGCAGAACGAAAGCTGGAAATTTAGCTGAATTCAAAAAAGTGATGGAGCTAAAGGCAAATTCGTCG
>CAUJFK010000002.1 GCA_963169175.1 Acidobacteriota bacterium
GGCGGGTGGAGTGATAGATGAAGACATCATCAAGGCCGCCCGGGCACGAGGTCTTGACCCCGTCCAATATCTTGAGGCCAGCGACAGTTTCACGTATCTAAAGAAAATAGATGCAGCCATCGAAACCGGCCCAACCGGAACAAACGTAAGAGACATTCGCATAGTGTTGGCCGCATAATATAATGAAGAAACCGATAATAATCGGCGGTCTCAAGCTGCCGTTTTCACACGCGATGTGCGTTGGCGATCTGCTTTTCGTGTCCGGCCAGGCGTCCGTTGATCTGAAAACCGGCGAGATAATCACGGGGACCTTCGCTGAAGAGTTTAAACGGTCCATTGACAACCTGCGGACCATCCTTGCGGCTGCTGGGGCGACACCTGCGGACATAGTAAAGGTTGGCTGTTTCGTGAGACGCGACGAGGACCTGCCGGAGTTTAACCGGCTTTACAGAGAAGTGTTCTCTGAACCGTTTCCGGCGAGGACGACGATAACGAACTGCTTGCCGCCGACGCTTTTGTTTGAGATAGATTGCGTAGCACAGTTAGACGTACATCATGATACTCGGGAGCGGAAATAATCTATGACATCAATCGCAGAGTGAGCCAACCAATGAACAGACGAGGATTTATTGCATCAGCCGGGGCCGCGGCGATCGCGGCCAACACAGCAATCGGAAAGGCCATCGAGAGAGAAGACGATGCATTCAAAGAATTAAAGTCCGTTCTGAAAGGCAGTGAGCCGATCATTTGGGTCTTTACCGGCGATAGTATTACGCACGGAGCCCTTCATACCTTCGGCCATCGAAGCTATGTCGAACATTTTGCGGAACGAGTTCGGTGGGAATTGCGTCGTATGACCGATGTTGTTATCAACACCGGAATAAGCGGCGATACGATGACAGGCATTTTGGGCGGGGACGAATGGCGAATATTTCAATTTAAGCCAAAAGCGGTATCGCTCAAGATCGGAATGAACGATTGCAGAAACGGCGAAGCGGGACGAAAAGGCTTCAAGGATTCTCTTGAAAAGCTTGTCGAAAAAGCTAAGCAGCGACAGGCCGTTCTACTTTTGCATACGCCAAATTTGATCCATTTTCCAAACGCAAAAGAGCGTGTGGACCTTCCCGGTTATGTCGATACGATCCGCGAGGTCGCGATCAAACATAAACTTCCGTTAGTGGACCATTATGCTCACTGGCAAAAAGAGATCGGAACAGCGGGCAGGCTGCAAATGTTATTGAATGACGGCAGCATTCACCCAAACGCATACGGGCATTTGTTCCTTGCGAAAAAGCTATTTCAGGACCTTGGGATCTTTGATGAAAAGAGTCCGGTTTGCAGGTCGTTCGTGCCATAGCTTCACAAACTTATGTCGGAAAATAGTAAACGCCTTCGGATAGGTGTCTCTGGCATCGGCTCCATCGGTTCCAGACATACGCGGCTGTTGTCGCAGCGGGGCGGGACGGATATCTATGTCGCGGATCCAGTCGAAGCACACCGCAAAGCTGCGATGAGATTGCCCGGTGTTGCTTCGTCAACCGATTCGTTCGACCGGCTTCTGGAGTTTGGCCTTGACGGGCTTATCATTGCGACCCCTGATCAATTTCATATTTCTCAGGCCGAGGAAGCATGTCGAAAAGGTTTCGCCGTTTTGATCGAAAAGCCGATCGCAGAAAATGTAAAGCAATGTGAAAGTTTGATCGAAACTATTAAAGAAACCAAAGCAAAGGTATTGGTCGGCTATCCGCTGCGCCACAACTCTGTTTTCTTGAAAGCAAAGGAAATGGTCGATCGCGGCCTTATCGGCGAGATCGTCTCGTTTCATATTTTGCTCGGCTCCTACAACACCCTGGTGGCGGCAAAGAATCGCTTCAGCCCCTCTGATATTAACAAACTGTTTGTCGATTACAGCCACGAATGGGATTACCTGCAATGGTTTCTCGGAAAGGTAAAAAGAGTTGTCGGAATAAGTCACACATCGGGAAATCGTGAAAGAAAGCAAAATCCAAACCTTGTGAATGCGCTTTTTGAAATGGAGTCCGGCGTCTCCGGCACGGCCCATCTAGACTATGTGTTATCACCCGGAACGAGAGCTTTCACGATGATCGGCGACGAGGGCGTCCTTACGATAAATGCCACGAAAACGTCGATCACGGTGCAGAAATATGAAGACGAATTTGAACGGGTTTACGACATCGCCGAAACTTTCGATTCAATGATGCTCAAACAAATAGAGCATTTTCTGGAGGTGATCAACTCTGATATCGAATGCAAGGTAACGGTCGATGACGGCATTAACGCCTTACTGGTCGCCGACGCATTGATAAGATCGATCGAAACAAGTGCCTGGCGGGAAGTGTAGGAAAAGGATCGCCCACTGTTCAGCCGACTGAACCAAACCCGTCGATCGGGCCAAAAAGCTATTTACATTGAAGTGGAACTATTTTAAGTTCAATTTGTAACCGTATCTTGTCGCCCCGAAAGCTGTAACACCAGACTCAATTCCTCCAAGGTGCTTACCTCTTTCGTTAGACATTCCTTGGTCGAGTTGCCGGTCATAAACCTGCATACAGGCTCGAACGAGATGGCGGTAGCTTGGTCACCCTACCAGTTTTCGATTCTTTGATCGCTCCCCATTAGCAGAGCGAGCTGAGCGGCCACGCTTGTGGCTCTATTTCAATCCGAGTCTATCTCGACAAAAGTACAAGCGGTATTTAAAAACTTTCCGGATTCTCAGGAGAAAACATCCATGAAAAATTTAGTGGGCCAACTGATCCTCTTAGTATTTGTTGCCGCGGGCGTTTGTATTGCGCAAACCGCCAATCAGGGAGCTGTCGTCGGCACCGTTAAAGATCCGAACGGACTGGTTGTGCCTTCTGTAACGGTAACGATCACCAATAACGCCACGGGCGTCCGTCGGAATGCGACAACCGATTCGGACGGCAATTACAGATTTGATTTTCTTCAGCCTGGAAATTATCGGATTCTGGCCGAGGCCGCCGGGTTTAGGCGCTCCGAGATACTGCAATCGACGGTCAATGTCAACCAGCTCCACCGCGAAGATATACAGTTAGAGGTCGGCTCGGTGAGTGAGGAGGTGATAGTGACCGACGACGCGAACCGTGGGGTAAACACCGAGAATCCCACTCTTGGCGAGGTTATCAATGAAACGATTATCGAGAATATGCCGCTCAATGGGCGTGAGTTCATCGAGCTGTCGGGGCTCGTTCCAGGAGTCTCGACCGGAAGCGGTAAGACCGGAGCGGTCGACAGTAAGGGTGTTTCGGCAAGTTTTGGCGGAGCTAGATCTCGCGATAATTCGTACTACGTCGATGGGGCAGACTCTACCGACAGCTATTTTGGCCAATTGGTCTCGTCGCCGGCGCTCGACGCTGTCAAAGAATTTCGGGTTGAAACAAGCCTCTATTCGGCACGATATGGACGAGCCGGCGGCGGCGTCATAAGTGTTGTTACAAAGTCAGGAACAAATAAGTTCAGCGGGTCGCTGTATGAATTTCATAGAGACAAGACCCTCGACGCCCTTCCTTATTTTTATACCGGAACACGCGAGGACAGCCCAAGTTACATTCAGAATCAATTTGGCGGAACGATTGGCGGCCCGATCATTAAAAACAGCACTTTCTTTTTCTTCAGTGCTGAATTTTATCGGCAGAAAAAGCCGGGCCAGTTTATCGAAGGCTTTGCTCCGACAGCACTTGAACGGGCGGGAAACTTCAGCCAGACGCTGAATCCTTATAGCGCCAGCGGCCAACCGGTCGTTATTGTAAATCCGTTCCAGTACACAGTTACCGCGACGTGTCCGAACCCGAACCTGCCGTTGGTCCTTCCGCCGAATCAAACCACGCCGCCGACCGCAGCCCAACACTGCCAGCAGGTCGTGATCCCAAGCAAGATCCTTCCTTCAAATATTATCAATCCGCTTGGTGTACGATTGATGGACCTCATTCCCGAACCGAATTTCAACGACCCGATCTTCAATTTGCGGGTTTTCAAGAGCGGCAACAGGACCACGGACAAGTATTTGATCAAACTCGACCATAACTTCAAAGACGGAAGTACCTTGAACGGCAGCTATAATTACGGAAAGTATGACAATGTGATTCCGGGCATAACGGAGTTCGCGGACCAGAATTATTACGATTACGGCAAAACGTTAGCGGTTGGATATACCCGACCGCTAACGCGAACTCTCGTAAGCGACACCAAGTTCAATTACACCTGGAGCGACAACGGCTACGAACATGCAAAGGCGGACAAGAACTACGCCGCGGAGTATGGTTTCTGGTTGGGAAGCGAGAAAGGCGACGCCATCACGGGCTTTCCGCGTGTACAGTTGTACACGGTCGGGAACCGGTTTATGACGCTTGGTGTTCAAGGTCCCAATATGCGGGACAATAACACCTGGTACTTGCGCGAGGACCTCGTGTATGTTCAGGGCGAGCACACGTTTTCGTTCGGTGCCGATATTAAAGCGCAAGATTACGGCTGGCTTTATGATGTATCGAGGTTCGGGGCCTATTATATTGGGTTCAGCGAAACCGGAAGCGCCGCAAACAATTTGAATTACCGCGTGGCGGGCCACGCGTTTGCGAGCTTGTTGACAGGGGTATCTTCTTATACCAACTATAGTTTTGGGGATTCGACCTATGCCCGTTCGACGCGAACAAGCATCGGCCTCTATTTTCAGGATGACTGGAAGGTCAATGACCGGTTAACGCTCAATCTCGGCCTGCGATATGATTTCGAGCCGCCGTTCGCTTCGAAAGACGGCAAATTCATGACCCTTAACTGGGAAACCGGGATGCCATGGTATT
>CAUJFK010000003.1 GCA_963169175.1 Acidobacteriota bacterium
CGATCGTAACTGATCCTGAATCGCGCTCCCGCTATCAGCGGGCACGCGGCAAGGGCGGATTTCGGCGGTCGAGCTGGGATGAGGTAAATGAGATAATCGCCGCTTCCCTGATCTACACCATAAAGAAACACGGGTCCGACCGCATCTTTGGTTTTTCGCCGATTCCTGCAATGTCCTTTCTCTCTTACGCGGCCGGCTCGCGTTTTCTTCAGCTTCTCGGCGGCGTCAATCTTAGTTTTTACGATTGGTATTCAGATCTGCCGCCGGCATCTCCCGAGGTATTCGGCGAGCAGACAGACGTTTGCGAAAGCGCCGACTGGTATAACTCTAAGTTTTTGGCGGTCATGGGTTCGAACCTCAACATGACCCGCACGCCCGATTGCCATTTCGCGGCCGAATCTCGTCACAACGGCACAAAGATGGTCGTCCTCGCACCCGATTTTAGCCAGGTGTCGAAATATGCCGATCAATGGATTCCGGTACACGCCGGGCAGGATACGGCATTTTGGATGGGAGTCAATCATGTCATTCTGAAGGAGTTTCACCACGAAAAAAAGACGCCCTACTTCATCGATTATGTCAAACGCTACACCGATTCACCGTTCCTGATCGAGCTCGTCAAAACCGATAACGGGTATGAAGCAGGCAGGCTCGTTCGTGCAAACAAACTCAAACGCTATAACGGCGAAGAGAACGGCGATTGGAAATTCCTTATCTGGGACGAGCTTTCCAACGGGCCGCGCATGCCCGGCGGAACTGTCGGCCAGCGATGGCAGGCTGAGGCAGGAAAGTGGAATCTTGAGTTCAAAGACCCGTCAAATGGCGAAGAGATCCTGCCGGCGGCAAGCCTGCTCGAAGGCAATACAGGTTCGACCGAAGTGATCGTTCGGGAATTCGGAACCGATGCGGCGTTCAAGCGCGGCGTGCCAACGAGAACGATAGAGGGCGAGAACGGCGATATTCTCGTAACGACCATTTACGACCTGTTGATGGCACAGTTCGGCGTTGACCGCGGCATCGGGGGCGAGTATCCAAAAGACTACGACGATGAAGAACAGTCGTACACGCCTGCCTGGCAGGAAAAATTCTCGGGTGTCGGCCGCAGCACCGTTATCAAATTTGCCCGCGAGTGGGCCGTCACTGCCGAAAAGACCGAAGGCAAATGCATGGTCATTATCGGGGCCGGCGTAAATCACTGGTATCACAATAATTTGATATATCGTTCGGCGATGACGGCGTTAATGCTGTGCGGCTGTATCGGCAAGAACGGCGGTGGTTTGAATCACTATGTTGGCCAGGAAAAACTTGCGCCGGTCGCGCCGTGGAATACGATAGCGTTTGCGAAAGACTGGTTCCCGGCATCGCGCCTGCAAAATGCTCCGTCATGGCACTACATCATGAGCGAGCAGTGGCGTTATGAGCGGGAGTGCAAGGAATACTACGCGGTTCCCGATAATTCCGCCGTCAGCAAGAAAACCGGTGAGATCACTCAACTTCATGCGGCCGATGTACAGGTGAAAGCTGTACGTAACGGCTGGCTTCCCTTTTATCCTCAGTTTGAAAGATCGAATACGGATCTCATCGAAGAGGCATTTGTCGCGGGAGCGAAGGACGAAGAAGGTACTGTCGATCATGTGGTCCAGAACCTGAAAGACAAAAAGCTAAAATTTTCGGTCGAGAATCCGGGTGCACCCGAAAACTTTCCGCGCGTCTGGTTCATCTGGCGCGGAAACGCTCTCATGTCGAGTGCGAAAGGGCATGAATATTTCCTGAAATATTATCTTGGTACGCACAACAACAAGATCTCTGAGCCGTGTGCCGAAGGCTCGGTCAAGGACATAATGTATGAGACCGAACCGCCGCCCGGCAAGATGGACCTCGTTGTCGATCTCAACTTCCGAATGGACACTTCCGCGTTGTATTCGGACATTGTCCTGCCCGCCGCAACCTGGTATGAGAAAGCCGACCTGAATTCGACCGATCTTCACTCGTTCATTCATCCGCTTTCTGAAGCCGTCCCGCCGGCTTGGGAATCGCGCAGCGATTGGGAGATCTTTCGCGGCCTGGCGAAAAAGGTCAGTGAGATGGCGGAACAGCATCTGCCCACACCGGTAAAGGACCTTGTCACAATGCCGTTATCGCATGACACGCCCGATGAGATCACACAGTCTGAGATCAAGGATTGGTCAAAGGGCGAATGCGAACCAATTCCGGGCAAATCGATGCCTCACTTGAAGTTTGTCGAACGAAGCTATCCGGACCTTTATAACCAGTTCATCTCGCTCGGTCCGCTTGCCCGTAAGAACGGTATGGGCGCCCACGGCGTCAAATACGAGATCGCGGACGTTTACGATGAGGTGGTGAATTCTCGCTCATATCCGATCGTTGAATGGGGCGGCGAAAAGTATCCGTCGCTCAAGCGTGCTGAAGAAGCTGCGAATATGATCCTGCTCTTCGCCCCTGAGACAAATGGTGAGCTGGCGTACCGGGCCTATAAATTTATTGAGAAGAAAACCGGAAGGCAGCTTGCCGATCTGGCAGAAAAAGCGCGCGACGCCCGTGTTACCTATAAAGATCTGCAATCGCAGCCGCGGCGCTTGCTCAATAGCCCGATCTGGTCCGGTTTGATGACCGACGGACGGGCATACGCTCCGTTCACATACAACTACGAACGCCTTGTGCCCTGGCGAACGCTTACAGGCCGGCAGCATTTCTATCAGGATCACGAAGGCTATATCGCTTTTGGCGAGAACCTGCCGACGTACAAACCTTCGCCAAAACCCGCGGATTTTGGCGATATAAAACTAAGCCCGCAGGGACCGAAGACGCTTGCACTGAATTACCTTACGCCGCATGGCAAATGGCATATTCACTCAACCTATTACGACAACCATCGGATGCTGACGCTTTCGCGCGGGATCGAGCCCTTGTGGGTGAACGATATGGACGCGATCGAAATGGGGCTCAATGATAACGATTGGGTCGAGGCGTATAACGACAACGGTGTCGTTTGTACGCGGTGCGTTGTCAGTGCCCGCATCCCGCGCGGCGTCTGCATACAGTATCACTCACCTGAGCGGACCATCAGCATCCCAAAATCGCCGATGCGCGGCAATCGGCGTGCGGGCGGCCACAACAGCCTGACCCGTGTGCGGCTAAAACCGGTCCTGATGATGGGCGGCTATGGCCAATATACCTTCCACTTTAATTATTGGGGCCCAACGGGCGTCAATCGTGACACCTTCATCCTCGTCAAGAAACTGGAGAAGCTGAACTGGTAAAGAAGGACAAAGATTATGGACGTCAGACTACAGATCTCAATGGTTTTTCATCTGGACAAGTGCATCGGGTGCCACACTTGTTCCATCGCCTGCAAAAATGTTTGGACCGACCGTAAAGGTGCCGAATATATGTGGTGGAACAACGTCGAAACAAAACCGGGCACCGGCTATCCGACAAAATGGGAAGATCAAAGCAAGTATAAAGGTGGTTGGGAACAAAAGAACGGCGGCGACCCGGAACTGAAAATGGGTAACCGTTCTTCGCGGCTGCTGAACATCTTTCACAATCCCGCCTTGCCGCGAATGGACGACTACTATGAGCCGTTCACGTACAAGTACGAAGATCTATTTGATTCACCCGAAGGTGCCGATCAGCCATCTGCCCGTCCGATCTCGATGGTCACTGGGAAATTCATGGACATCGAAGCCGGGCCGAATTGGGATGACGATCTTGGCGGTTCTCCGGTGTATGCGGAAAATGATCCAAATTTCAAGGACCTCACCCCGCAGGAACAGCAGGAACTCTTTGACGTTGAGCGCCTGGTGTTCTTTTATCTCCCGCGTATCTGCAACCACTGCCTAAATCCGGCATGTGTAGCGGCCTGCCCGTCGGGAGCGATCTACAAACGCGGCGAGGATGGCGTTGTATTGATCAACCAGGAAGTTTGCCGCGGCTGGCGCATGTGCGTCTCGGCGTGTCCGTATAAGAAGACCTACTACAACTGGTCAACCGGCAAGAGTGAGAAATGCATTCTTTGCTTCCCGCGGCTTGAGACGGGGCAAGCGCCTGCGTGTTTCCATTCGTGCGTCGGGCGCATTCGATATCTCGGCGGGATCCTCTATGACGCCGAACGCTTGGTCGATGCCTTGAAAGTTGACGATGACAAGCTTGTTGAGGCCCATCGTGATCTGATCCTCGATCCTCGTGACCCGATCGTTCGGGAAAAGGCAAAGCAGAACGGCATAGATGAACGCACGCTCGAGGCTGTCGAACGATCGCCGGTATATCGATATGTAAAAGAATGGAAGCTCGCGTTGCCTCTGCATCCCGAATTCCGCACGCTGCCGATGCTCTTTTATGTTCCGCCGCTATTGCCGGTTATGGCAAAGACTGAGGACGGAGTTTACGACGCGGCAAATGAAGAGCTCTTTAGCCCAATAGATAAAGCACGTTTGCCGATCAAATACCTTGCAAGCCTTTTCTCGGCCGGCAACACGGCCCAGGTCAGTTATGCGTTGAAAAAGCAATATGCGGTCCGGCTATACAAGCGGCTTGAGACCGTTGGCGATGTTGACGCGGCGGTTGTCAAACAGGCCCTTGACGAATGCCAGATGGATGAGGCCGAGGCAGAAGCGGTCTATCGGCTCACATCGCTTCCGACGATGGACGATCGGGTCGTTATCCCGCCGATGCATCGCGAGGAAGCGATGGCGATGCTTGACGACGATATGTGGGAGCAAAAAGGTTCGGCAGGTTTCGGGTTCCGCGAGGCACCCGTAAGAGGAGCGTAGAAAACTTGTGCAGGAAGAAATGATACAGATCACACGCGAAAAGCACGCTTCTGACCCGGTGCGGTACAACGAGTCACGAGCGGCCGCAATGCCCGACGTCGTTCTATCGAAAAATGCAGCCAGGCTTCCGGCCGCGTTCGCCGATATTCTTGAATATCCGGATAAACGATGGACCGAAAATATCAATGCATTGACCACGTCTGTGCTAAAAGATGCCGATGTCGTCGGGCCGTTTTCGGAATTTTATTTAAAGACGCGGGATATGTCGCTGCTCCAACTTCAGGAGCTTTACGCTCAGACATTTGATCTGAATCCGAGTTGCGCCCTTGAGATCGGCTATCACCTGTTTGGCGAAGACTACAAACGCGGCGCATTTTTGGCAAACCTTCGTGAAACGGAAAATCCGTTTGACCTCGGGCAGGAGGAGCAGCTTCCGGACTATCTTCCCGTATTGCTCAGATTGCTTATCCACCTGAATGATGATGAGCTGCGCGGTTCGCTTGCGGCATATTGCCTTATTCCCGGGATCGAGAAGATCATCGCCGCGTTCAAGGAGGAAAACCCGTATCTCGGGCTGGTCAGGTCGGTACGGGCCGCACTCGGCCAGGCGATCAGCGTGGACCAGTGTTATGAGGGCGCGTTGGGTTAAAACATTTTCACTATGTGAGGCGTCGTTATGTTTGATTACCTTTTCTTCATTGCTCTGCCATACATCGCGGTGACGTTGATCGTGGTGGTCTCGATCTATCGCTATGTAACGAACAAGTTCTCGTATTCGAGTTTGTCGTCGCAGTTTTTGGAATCCGACGAGCTGTTCTATGGCTCAGTGCCCTGGCATATCGGCATTATCGGCGCATTGACGGGCCATGTGATCGGATTCTTGTTTCCCCAGCAAGTGTTGTGGTTCAACGGCGTTCCGCTTCGGCTTTATATACTCGAAACGACCGGGCTGCTTTTTGGCCTGTTAGCGCTTGTCGGGATAGTTGCGCTTATCTGGCGCCGGATCACGACACCGCGTGTTCGTGCGGTCACATCGGCGGTAGATTCAGTGGTCCTCCTGCTTCTCCTTGTTCAGGTCGGGCTGGGCGTTTACATGGCCCTTTTCTATCGTTGGGGATCATCGTGGTTTGCGGCCTCTGCCGTTCCCTATCTTCGATCGCTGTTCCTGTTTCAACCGGATATGACGACCATTCAGCCGATGCCGCATATCATTAAGACGCACATTATCACCGCGTTCCTGTTGGTGGCGATCTTTCCCTTCTCGCGGCTTGTCCATATGGTCTCGATCCCGTTTTCGTACCTGTGGCGGCCATACCAAGTTGTTATCTGGAACTGGAATCGGCGAAAGATCCGCGGCCAATACCCGGCAATAAAACCCTTGCCAAGCAAAGAGTCCGTTGAAATGCCGAGTGATACGACGATCCGGCCGGCTTCCATCTCGAGGTAGCTTATGAATCTTAGAACACTGAAGATCTTATCCATATTGATTACCGTCATTGGGGCGTTCTTTGTGTGGCAAAAAGGGAGCTTCAGTGTGTATGGAGATCAATTCGGCTACGAGCCGATCCAGCCGATCAACTTTTCGCACAAGCTGCACGCGGGCGACAACAAGATCTCGTGCCTTTACTGCCATTCCTCGGCTGACAAGTCGAAAGTGGCGGGCGTGCCCAGCGCATCGCTGTGTATGAATTGTCATACAAAGGTATTGCCTGATTCGCCCGAGATCCAAAAGATCGCAAACGCGCTGAACGAAAACAAACCGATCGAATGGGTGAAGGTGAACGATCTGCCCGATCTTGCCACTTTCAATCACAGCCGCCACGTCGTTGCCGGGGTCAACTGTCAAACGTGTCATGGCCCAGTTGAAACCATGGAACGTGTTTCACAGCAAAACGCATTCTTGATGGGCGACTGCGTCAGCTGCCATCGGACGCATCGTGAGGTAACACTCGATGAGACCGGCCGTCCGCAGATCGCAAGTGAGAATACAACAAAGAAATTGATGGCCTCAACGGACTGTTCGGTTTGTCACCACTGATGATGAATAGCTATGAAGGATAAGCTCTGGAAGCAATATATCGACGAAGACGAACGCGGCCTGCCGGTGCTGCAGCCGAGCAGCGGCATTTCGCGCCGAACGTTTTTGGAACTTCTTGGCTACACCACGGCCGCGATTGCATTGACAAGCTGCACGGCGCCTGAGCAAAAGATAATTCCATATCTGAAGCAGCCGCCTGAATTAACGCCTGGCGTAGCGAACTGGTATGCGTCAACTTGCGGCGGATGCAGTGCCGGTTGCGGCACCCTAGTAAAAGTGCGTGACGGCCGCCCGATAAAGCTTGAAGGCAATCCGGAACATCCGTTGAGCAAGGGCGGCCTTTGCCCGGTTTCACATTCCCTGATCTTCGGCCTTTATGATTCTGAACGCTTGCAGCAGCCTGCTATCAAGGGCTCACCCGCGACATGGAAAGAGATCGACGAAAAGATCGTACAACAACTAAATGCGGTAAAGGCCTCTGGCGGAAAGGTCCGTTTTCTTTCAAACACGATCAATGGCCCCACGTCTCAAGCGACGATAAATGCATTCCTCAGTCAATTTAAGGATGCGAAGCACGTAGTTTACGAACCTATCTCCACATCCGCTATCCGCCTTGCTCACGCCCGGACATACGGCGTCGAGGCATTGCCTTACTACAAGTTCGAAAAGGCGAAATTGGCCGTCAGCTTCGGCGCGGATTTTCTGGGGACCTGGATATCGCCTACCGCCTTCACCCGCGGGTATTCGCAGGCACGCGAGGTCAATGCCGTCAAGCACGAGATGCTGCGTCACATTCAATTTGAATCATGCTTCTCATTGACCGGAGCAAACGCCGACAAGCGCGTGAAGATCGCGCCGGCCGAAGAAGGAGAAGCGCTCCTTTATCTGGCCGGGCTGGTTGCCGACAAAAGCGGGGCCGTCAACGGGCTGCCTGAAGGAATCACATCGTATCAGCCAAACAAGCTTTCAGAACCAAGCAAAGCAGCGATCGAAAAGTGCGCCGAAGAACTTGTCAGAGAGAAAGGCTCGTCGCTCGTTCTTTGCGGATCGAACGATGTGGACAAGCAGCATCTGGTCAATTTCATCAACCAAACGCTCGGCAACTATGGGACGACGATCGCATTGGGCCCGAATGCCGCGCAGGGTCGGGATGAGGATATTCAGACGCTGATCCAGGAGATGAAGGACGGAGTCGTTGCAGCCCTTTTTATCCTGAACGCAAATCCTGCTTACGATCATTTCGAAAGCACCGAATTTATAAACGCTCTGGGAAAAGTTCCGCTCAAGGTCTCGTTGAGCCCAACCCTCGATGAAACATCATCTCTCGCGGACGCTCTCTGCCCGACCCATCATTTTCTTGAGGCATGGGATGATGCCGAAGTTGTAAGCGGGACCATTAGCCTAAATCAGCCGACCATTGCACCTCTATTTCAGACGCGGGCATACCAGGAAAGCCTGATGCGCTGGAGCGGTGACAGTCGAAATTACTACGATGTCCTGCGTGCCCGGTGGCAGACCAGCCTCTTTCCGAGGCAGGCCAAATTCAAGACATTTGATGAGTTCTGGGACAAGTCACTTCACGACGGCGTTTATGTTGCAGCCGCAAGTGACGCGGCAGCGACGGTGTTCAAGTTAGATGGATTGAACGAAGCTGTTGTGCGGTTGGCCTCTCCGGCAAGTCCGACTGACGGGCTTACATTGGCGCTATACCCAAAGGTAACGCTGCGTGACGGCCGATTTGGGAACAATCCGTGGCTCCACGAACTTCCCGACCCGATCAGCAAAGTGACCTGGGACAACTATGCGTGCGTCTCGCCTCAAACCGCGGCTAAGTTAGGGTTGACTGAGGGCCAGGTTGTCCGGATAAAAAAGAATAACGCCGCCATCGAGGTGCCGGTTCTGATCCAGGCCGGCCAAAGCGATGATTGTGTCGCGGTCGCTCTCGGCTACGGGAGAACAAAGGCCGGAAAGATCGGCAGCAATGTCGGAGCAAATGCGTTTCCGTTCGTAGAACTTGCCAACGGAACATTTCGCTATCAGATCGGCGGCGTTGCACTTGAGCCGACCGCGAACACGGTCAGCTTTGCAAAAACGCAAACTCAGGATTCCGCTGAAGGCCGTCCGTTGATCAAAGAATATTCGCTTGCGGATTTCATCAGCGGCCACCTGCACGAAGAAAGTGAAAAGCAGATCGACCTCTGGAAGCCTCACGATTTTCCCGAGCATAAATGGGGAATGGTCGTCGATCTCAACGCATGTATCGGCTGCAACGCATGTGTATTGAGCTGTCAGGCCGAGAACAATATTCCCGTTGTCGGCAAAGATGAGGTCCGCCGCCGCCGTGAAATGCACTGGATGAGGATCGATCGGTACTACGACGAAAGGCCCGAAGGAACGACGGCCAGATTTCAGCCAATGACATGTCAGCATTGTGACAATGCGTCGTGCGAGACCGTATGTCCAGTCCTCGCCACGGTGCACAGCAGCGAAGGCTTGAATATGCAGGTCTATAACCGCTGTGTCGGAACGCGCTACTGCGCGAACAATTGCGCATTCAAGGTGCGTCGGTTCAATTGGTTCTTGTATCCGCATGACGACATGGTCGCTAATCTGGCCCTCAATCCTGATGTGACCGTCCGCACCCGCGGTGTGATGGAAAAATGCACGTTCTGTGTACAGCGCATCGAAGAGGGCAAGATCCGCGCGCGAAACGAAGGCCGCCCGATCAAGGATGGCGAGATACAGACCGCTTGTCAGCAGAGCTGTCCGGCGAACGCGATCAGCTTTGGTGATCTAAAGGACCTCGAGAGCAGGGTCTCGACGCTCAGACATACAAAGCGGAATTATATTTTGCTGGAGGAGCTGAATCTTCGGCAGGGACTTACGTTCCTCGCGAAGGTGAACAACAACGGCGGGGACTTGGAGGGATAACCTGTAATGGCAGCAGTCTTGAAAGACATTGAGTTTCAGAACTCAGACGAAGAGATACGGCTTCAAAATGAGATCGACCGCGTTACGGCCCATCCGGTCTATTCGCCTCTGCGTGAGCCGTTGATCGGCGACAATAAATCCTACAGTGACGTTACGACAGATATTTGCGCCCTTTTCGAACGGCCGCCAGGGGCCGGCTGGTGGATATTGTTTGGTATCTCAGTAACCCTTTTGGTCATTGGGATCATTGCCGCGGTCAACACCGTGACGTTTGGTATCGGCACGTGGGGGCTGAACAAAACTGTAGGCTGGGCATTCGGGATCACGAACTTTGTTTTCTGGATCGGCATCGGCCACGCGGGAACATTCATCTCTGCCATTCTCTTTCTATTTGCGCAAAAGTGGCGAACTTCGATCAACCGTTCGGCCGAAGCGATGACCTTGATCGCGGTGATGTGTGCCGGAGTCTTCCCTATCCTCCACATGGGCCGCCCGTGGCTCTTTTATTGGATCATGCCATATCCAAATACACGTGGATCGCTTTGGGTAAATTTTCGTTCGCCGCTGCTTTGGGACTTCTTTGCGATTTCGACCTATTTTACGATCTCGCTCGTGTTCTGGTATCTCGGACTTGTGCCCGATCTTGCGACGGCACGCGACAGGGCAAAAGGAAAGGCACGCAAGCTTTTTTATACAATTCTCAGTCTTGGATGGAACGGTTCGAACCGGACATGGTCACGTTATGAGACGGTTTACGCCGTCCTTGCGGCGCTTGCAACGCCGCTCGTCCTATCCGTACACAGTATCGTTAGTTTTGATTTTGCGACATCGCTTGTTCCCGGCTGGCATTCGACCATCTTTCCGCCTTATTTCGTCGCCGGTGCCGTTTTTTCAGGCTTTGCGATGGTTACAACGCTGCTTATTCCCGTGCGGAAGATAATGCATCTTGAAGCATACATAACCATCCGCCACCTGGACAATATGTGCAAGATCACATTGCTGACCGGTTCGATCGTTGGCTTGTCGTACCTTACGGAGCTTTTCTCTGGATTCTACAGCGGCAATACGAATGAGATCTTCGTAATCATAAATCGGATGCTCGGGCCGTACGCCTGGGC
>CAUJFK010000004.1 GCA_963169175.1 Acidobacteriota bacterium
AAATGTTGCCCCCGGGAATTTACTGGCCTTGTGCCATTCGTCCAATTTGAGCTGAAGCTCTTTCTTAAGATCATTGCTGCCGGTAACTGCCGCCTGAGCCTGGACATGCGGCCGAAGTACGGACAATGTGCAAAGCAGGACCAGCAGGCCCAGTGCGGCGCGGCATCTCATTTCGACTTCTCCTTAGAAAGACTTGATCCGCCCGGCTTCATAGCCTTTTCTTTTTTGGTGCATCCGCCGGGATCGATGGTCGAGGCTCCGTTGGCGATCTTCCATCCGGCTTCGGTGCGAACCAGGTTGAATTGATCTATGCCGCAATGCGAAACGTTTCCGCTTACCCAAAAAACGTATCGCCCCCAGACCATAGCCCAATCGCCATCGACCTCGACCTTCGGCGCATACATCGTTTCTCTTATTACGGCAGACTTGTCAGTAAAGAATTTAGAGAACGCGTCGCGGCCGATCATGTCGAGTCGGATTTTTCCGTCCTTCATTTTTCGAATACCTGCGAGCTGCGATTCCGGCCCGGTGTGCAGATCGATGATGCCCTGCGGATTTGCGGCCGCCATCTCGTCGAAGAGTTTGCTTACTACACCAAGGGCGGCCGATCTGTCATCGCTCTTTTGAGCGGCAACCGTAAATGAAAGCACAACGATCGCCACGAGCAGTTTTATTGTTTTTCGCATAGCGTCTCCCAATCGTCGATCACATCTGTGGCCCGGCCTTTACAGTTTTGCGCGGCAGTTTTCCGTCCATCATCGCGGTCTGATAAACAAACGCGGCTATAATCGTCGATGCCTGCTTCATATCGTCGGCCTGGATACGGTCGAAATTGTCCTGGTTCGAGTGGTGTGTTCTGGTGTCATACTCGACCTCGTCCTGTATGAACTGAAAGCCGGGAAGCCCGATCGCGTCGAACGATAGGTGATCGGTTCCGCCGGTGTTTGAGAGTGTCAAGGTTTTTGCTCCGAGATCATTGAACGGCGCCAGCCAGGCTTCAAATAGCGGCTTGATGTTCGCATTGCCCTGGAGATATACGCCGCGGATCTTGCCCGTACCATTGTCGAGATTGAAATAGCCCGCAAGTTTATCGTAATCCGGCCCCTTAACGATCGTACCGTTCTTCTTTTCACCAAAATGCTGCTTTACATAGTTCGCTGAACCGAACAAGCCCTGCTCTTCGCCGCTCCACAAAGCTACGCGAATCGTGCGTCGTGGTTGCAGGCCTGACGCGAGAATAATACGTGCGGCCTCCATCACGGCTGCGCTCCCGGCGCCGTTGTCCGTCGCTCCGGTCGAACTATGCCATGAATCAAGGTGAGCGCCGAGCATGACGACCTCATCCTTCAACGCCGGATCGGTTCCAGGTATTTCGGCGATCGTGTTGTACTGCATTGGATCGTCGTCGTAATACTGTGCATCAACCTCGACGGTCATCTTCGGCTTGGCTCCGTTATTGATCATCCGAACTATCCGGTTGTAGTCTTCCGACGCCACAGTTACCTGCGGTAGCATATTTGCCTCATATTTCTTATTCTGCGGCTGGAACGCGGGCGAGTCGAAGATATCGTAGATCGACTTGATCTCGGTCGGCATCTCGACCGCAACATTTGCTCCCTGAACAAAAAACGTTCCGCCGCTACCCTCGCCACTGTTGTAAAGAGTTACGGCCGCACCTTCTTCCTGGAGGAACTTTGTTCTTTTCACATCCTGGTTAAAGCCGTCTACAAATCGCCTGATGATGTCTGCGGGTGGAAGTCCCGAGCCGCTTGAGTCAGATGGCGGCGCGGCTGAGGCCATCTTGGCTAGTTCTTCGTCGCTGTAGCGGCTCAACAACGCCTTGTCGAGCGGTTTTATCGGGCGTTCACCGGACATCAATACGATCTTGCCCGCAAGCTGGCCTTTATATTTGGCAAACTCAGCTTCGGTTTTGGCGTTGAACAGAACGACTTCGCTTGTCACCGCTCCTTTTGTCGAAGGCGACCATGCGTTTGGGTAAGCGATGACCGGAATGTACTGCGGATCAGTCACCGCCGCCGTAAATTTTCTCAACGCCCAGCCGCGCCCGAACGGGCCCCACGATTCAAGATGAGCGTTCTGCATTCCCCATTCTTTCATCTTGTCGCGCGTCCACTCGTTCGCCCGCTTCATATTCGGCGATCCCGTCAGGCGTCCGCCAATGTTGTCGGTCAAGAATGAAAGCGTCTGCATATACTGCGAACGGTTCATTCCTTCATCGCGAATGCGGTCGATAGCTTCTTTCGGAGCGGTATAAACGGCCGGCTTCGCAGCCGTTTGTGCTGCGGCAAGATTCGGCAAAAAGATCGCGGCCACCAAGGCAGCACTGATAAGACGATTGGTGAATTTTCTATTTCTCATTTTTCGACGCATGTAATTTCGAGTTGTTTGTGCCGCGATCAGCAAAGCTAGCGGCAATGTTTCTAACGTATAGAGCTTTCGTTTGTTCACGGTTTTTACCAGGTGCGATCCTGACGAAACCGTCCGATGCGAGTTTTATCGAGATCAGATCCCCGCAACTGCGATACCATCAGGTACTTTTCCGGTCTCAACACGCCCGAGTACCCTGCCGGAATCAATATCTAACTTGAGTACAATGTCCGGGTCGCCCGCGGTCATCAGGCGAAAGATCAATTGCCTCCGGCTGTTTGCCGACGGGAATATGCGTCACGGGCCGCCGTCCGGGCGCGAGCGGAGGCAGTTCGATCGCTGAAACCGAATCGGATCCTATGTTCGCCGTGTAGAACTTTCTCTGGTCAGCCGTTCCGACTACCATGTGTGAGCCGTTCTGGCCCGTTCCCATGATCCAATCGATCTTATTAGATGCAGGATCATAGCGTGCGATCAACCGGTTGGCCTCGACCGTGAAATAGAGCTTGCCACCGATCAAATGCAGCCCGTGCGGCCTGACAAGCGGAGAAATATCAAACCGGCGCAATTCTTTTGCAGTCGGAATGTCGATGACCGAGATCGAATTGCCCGGCGTCTGTGCCCCGTAATTGGCGACATAGGCTGTTTTTCCGTCAATCGACAACACGACCTCATGCGGCCCGTTTCCGGTCGTCACCTTTGCGGTAAGCCTCATTCCGACGGGATCGACGCTCGCCAGCGTCGCATCATCCTTGTTTAGAACCACCAAAACCGGCTTAGGCTGTCCGATCACAATAGTATAACCGCGGAAAACCAACATGATCCCCACGAAGCCGAGCATCAGCATCTGTTCTTTCTTCATAGTTTATAAGATATACGAGCGCATCGTAATAATACGCAATTCCATCGCGGCCCCTATCGGAATTGTGACGAAACGTTTCGGCTAGTGACGAAAGGCGTTTTTGCCCACAGAGACCTCAAAAAGCACAAAGAAAACACTCGTCCGCAAGGCGTGATCACATTCTCGAATATCCGTGGGCGGAACGGTACATCTTCTTGATCCTCTGTGCCACCGCTGCCTCTGTGGTAAAATCTATCCTGAAATGCGATCAGGACAAAAAGTGATCCTCGTTCTTGAAGACGGGCGCACGTTTCAGGGTACATCTTTCGGCGCCGACGGAACTGCGTTCGGCGAGATGGTATTTAATACATCGATGTCCGGCTATCAAGAGATCCTGACGGACCCAAGCTACGCCGGGCAGATCGTTTGCATGACGTATCCGCTCATAGGCAATTACGGCGTGAACGAAGAAGATATCGAATCGAGACGCCCCTGGGCCGAAGGCTTCGTCGTCCGTGAGGCAAGCCGTATCGTCTCTAACTGGCGCTCGACCGAATCCTTAGGTTCCTATCTCATACGCAACAATATTGTCGGCATCGAACATATAGATACTCGTGCACTTGTCCGCCATATCCGCGACAAGGGAGCGATGCGTGCCGGCCTTTCAACGATCGATCTCGACCCGAAAGCCCTGCTCGAGCAAGTACTCGATTCGCCCGATATGAAGAACCGCGAGTTGGCAAGTGCCGTAACGGTCAAAGAGGCGTTCGAGTACAAGGCCGAAACACGGCCAGTAGGGAGTGTGCCGTCCGCAAATGAAAAATACCACGTCGTCGCCTTCGATTTCGGCGTTAAAACCAACTCTCTGAGAGAATTCGCAAAATTTGGCTGCCGCCTAACGGTGGTCCCAAGTGATACAACCGCCAAGGAGGTCCTCGCTCTAGAGCCCGATGGCATCTTCCTTTCGAACGGCCCAGGCGATCCGGCCTCGATGTCCAAGGTTATTGAAGAGATCAAAGAACTTGCCGCTTCCGAAACCCCGATCTTCGGCATATGCCTCGGCCACCAACTAATCGGGTCGGCCTTTGGGGGCGAAACCTATAAACTAAAATTTGGCCACCGCGGCGGCAATCAGCCTATCAAAGACCTGACCACGGGCAGAATTGAAATAACGGCCCATAACCACGGCTTCGCCGTCGATCCCGCGTCGCTCCCGGCCGACGTCGAGGTGACTCACATCAATCTAAACGACCAAACCGTCGCCGGCCTGCGGCATAAAACGCTGCCGGTTTTTTCGGTCCAATACCATCCGGAATCAGCGCCGGGGCCGCACGATTCTGAATATTTGTTCGAGCGGTTTATTACGTTGCTGTCAGACAGTCAGAACCGCGAGGGGTAGCGAGCGGCCTCTTATCAGAGCCGTCGAGCCGCGGTTGAGCCGTCCCCCAAATCACCGGAGCGGGAACGCGCTCGAGAATCGCATCGTGTCCTTCCCTAAGATCTGTTACTTTTGGTTCCACCAAAATGTCGGGAATCACACCGACACCGATGAATTCGGTGCCGTCGGCAAAGGTGTCGTGTTTGGAGCAAATTCGAGCAGTTCCGCCGCCGGGAAGCCAAATAACAAGCGGTTGTCACGCGGCGGCGGTCGCCCGCTCAAACCGGAAAGCGAATTGACACCGGATCAACTTAAACGACGCAAGCGGTATCTTGCGACGAAGGAAAAGGCACGAAATGCCAAGACCACCTAAACAAATCTACAAGGCCCAATTCCTTGTTCCAATGACGGTAGAACTCGCGGCCTGTTCTGACCAAGATGCGGAACGGCTTGCTAAAAATTTAAGTCTTAAAGCTATTGTCGCTATCGGCGATGCGAGTTATCCTGACGTTGGCTGTCACGCCCTAATTCGTGAATCGGGCGAGACGGTATTCGAGATATGAAAATAACTAAGGCTACATATTTTAAGGCGAGCGACGCGGAACCATTCGCGTTTGTTTTGCTCGAATTTACCGACGGTATTTCGGAAAAATTCTGCGATGCGAAAATGTATTTTCTCACTCAAGGCTTAATTCCGATTCAGCACGGTAATCCGCCACCGCAAGTATTTCATTACGAAGATGGCGAGGCCAAAACCTTTAGTCATCTATTGAAACAGCCGGATGCCGCGAGCGCGTTACTTGCCTTTACTGATGAGAATACTGATCTGGCCAACGGACAGGTGCTTTATTCGTCCCCATAGCTCGACTTGAATCCATATTCAAGTAAGCGGGTACGAGTGACGCGACGGGTTTTAACCCTGCCAAAACGCCACAAGGCCGTTACTTCGTTTTCGCCGTTGCCTGCAAACGCCCCCGTGTCGGCGGAATAGTTCGCCCTGTTCAAAATATACAGACCGTGAATATCGGTAAATGGAATGTCCTGCACCGTCCGCTTATTTCCGTTTAGGCGATATTCGCTAACCAAGCTGTAACTCTCACTCGCTCCGCGCTCAATATCCTTCGGAACGTCGTCCGCCATCGTAAGGCCATACTTACGAACAACATCACCCCTTTCCGTCCGAACTAATTTCAACGTGCGGCTTACAGGGTCACGGTGTGGAAGTTCGGTTTTATTCAGCAATTCCATAATAAGGGCTTTCTTTTGCGCGTGGCTTGTTCGATACACTTGTTCGCCGAATGTTCCGACAGATCGCGTGTAGTGCTTCCGTGCGGCATTCGCGCCGTCTTGCCAATACAACCGTCTAGCGTCCGGCGATAAGCGCTGTTCTATGAAATACTTAAATGCTTGAGCTTCGTAGTTCCACGAACTTCCGGCCTGTGCGCCTTGCCATTCAGCTATCACCGCCGGATTGCCGCCGTTCACCCTCATATATTCCTCGAATAAATCAGGGATCATCTTGCCGTACTTCGCTCGCCTCCTCAAAGAATCGAATTTATGACCGTTTTCGTCGTATAGATTTACCACCGACAGCCAACTTTCACCCTCATCGCCGACCTTGTACGTCAGTGCATTCGGCAAGCGCTCTGTCATTCCCGCCTTTCGCAGTCCGACAACGTGTTTTAGCACTTCGTCAATGTAGTTCTGATCGGCCCAATCGTTTGCCTGAAACTCACGCCCATATTTTGCAAGGTCGCGCATTTGCTCGAAGCGGCTGGACAATGCGGGCTTTAGGTCGTCGGGAACCATAGTGAGGACGCTCGCGTAGTGGTCGGAGGATGATATTTGCTCCATTCGCTTGGCTAGATCGTAAATCTTTACATCACCGAACACTTTTGC
Source organism: Acidobacteriota bacterium (assembly GCA_963169175.1). Lineage (GTDB taxonomy): Bacteria > Acidobacteriota > Blastocatellia > Pyrinomonadales > Pyrinomonadaceae > OLB17. The sequence continues at coordinate 6,507 of CAUJFK010000004.1, forward strand.
GGCTTGAGCGTTTACGGAACTGTCGCGCATTGTCCATAAATCGGAAAGATGGTTATCAAATTCTTTGCTTCCGCCTTGCGCCCTAAACCGCAAAGCCGATCCATTGTCGATTCGCCAAACCTTGCCCGCCTTATCGACAAGAACGTTATCGGCGTTCAGACCAATCACGTCACGATTTGAAAGTAGGGCATCAATTGCAAAATCGTTTTGCAGTTCCTTCTTAGCTTTATCGAATGCCGAACCTGTTAGCTGATTTAGTTGCTGGCCTTCGATAAACTCCGCAAGCTTATAAACCTGTCCGCCTTCTTCGTACAGCTTTTCAATATCGGGCTGTTCGTCTTTCTCGATGGCTATCAAACTACAACGACAGTTCGGGTGACTAACAAACTTTTGTTTTTTCTCGAAAATCTTTCCGTGATAGCGCCAGCAAATCGGACACGTCCGAAGATCAAGCGCGGCAATCCACATATAGCCCGTATGGGCCTTACTTTCACTGATCGCAATTCGAGATGCTTCCCGATAGGCGTTGTTTGTTTCAGTTCGTGCAATCGTAAGAGCGTGTGCGGCGGTCGTGTTCATTATCGAACGAACTTCTTTTGCGATTGAGTGGTTGTTAGCTCCGGTGACAACGCCGTACACAAGTGCCGATTCAACTTTTCTTGCAAGTGGAACTCCGATCCGGCGATACATTGAGGCTAACGGATACTTGGTATCCATTCCGCCAAATCCGATTAAAGCTTCGGTTGATTCACGATCAAACGCTGCTAGGTCAATCCCTATCGTGTCGGTTGCCGTGCGGATCGCTTTCTTCTGGGCCTTAGCGGTAGCGGCTTCCAGCTTATTGGCGGTCTTGTTTATCTCAAGGCTTAATTCGGAGAGAATCTTATTAAGGCGGGCGTGTTCAAACAGGATAGCGGGCAAGATTCCACCAGTCTTTCTTTCGAACGTCGCCGTCCTGAATAGTGATCTTGCTGGAATTTGACTTGATGGCCGGAAGACCGTCCTGTGCATTCACGGAACAGATGACAAGGGCAAAGATCGCGAAGATCTGGATGCATCTAAGGGATTTCATAATATTAAGATTAAGGGCGTCCTTAAAATAAGAAGAACACCGCACGAATAATTTTTGTGACACTCTGAACAAGATCGGGGCAATAAACGAGGTGAAGTAAAAAGGAATGCTGCGAACATATTTTTGCGAAAGCCGCAGATCTCTCAAAACTCTGATTTGCTCGACGCTGTCGCCGAACCGGCCGCGGATGACAGGATTTGTCACAATTCTGACAAAATTGGGGCCTTGATGATCGTCTCAAATGTTCGCTCCGCTACAAGGCAAACTACTTGTGCAAAACGAGTTACAGCGATTCGCGTTGCTTTGGCATACATTTTGATAGCTGAGTACAAGGCCCGAGCAATTATGGTTCGAGCAGGACCCGTGAAGTTGAACTATGAAAGATCAAAAAGGGTTTTCACTTATCGAGCTTCTGATCGTGATAGTTATCATTGGCCTCATTGCAGCGATCGCGGTCCCAAACTTCTTGTCGTCACGCCGGGCCGCAAACGAAGCCTCTGCCGTTACATCCCTCCGCGTGCTTCACGGGGCGCAGATGTCTCATCGAAATACCCAAGGCTCAGGAAATTTTGCCGCTGCGACAGGAGACCTCGGAACCGCAAACCTGATCGATGGTGAATTAAGTTCGGGAGCAAAAAGCGGCTACAACTTCGTGGTCACCGCCAATGATACGACCGCAACTGAACCCGCGACATTCTCGATCAGTGCGATTCCGTCATCGCCTTCCGGCGTAACGCAAACTGGTGTGCGAAATTTTTGTATTAGGACGGAGGGCGTTATTTGGTTTGAATCGGATACGGCCCAACTCGGAACACACAATACATACGCGGAGTGCTCAGAAAGCAATCCGACCATGCGTGCACTTCAATAGAGAAGAGACACATGGCCGGAATTCGGTTTGCGCCTTGAGATCACTGCCCGATACCGTAGATATACGGCGCGATCACAAGCGATACGATCGACATCAACTTAATAAGGATATTCATCGACGGCCCCGAAGTATCTTTGAAGGGATCGCCTACCGTATCTCCGGTAACGGACGCCTTGTGCGGTTCGCTCTTTTTGTAGAACATCTCACCGTTTATCAGAACGCCTTTTTCAAATGACTTCTTAGCATTGTCCCAGGCTCCACCCGCGTTCGACTGGAAAATGCCCATCAGCACGCCTGAAACGGTTACGCCGGCCAGCAGCCCGCCAAGCACCTCAGGACCGAACGTGAATCCAACGGCAACAGGCGTTATCAGAGCAATAGCGCCAGGCACGAGCATTTCTCTAATGGACGCTTTCGTCGAAATTGCAACACATTTTTCGTATTCAGGCTGTGCCTTGTACTCCATAATGCCTGGTATCTCGCGAAACTGACGCCGCACTTCCTGCACCATATCCATTGCAGCCCGGCCAACGGCCTGTATGCACAATGCCGAAAATACGAACGGGATCATTCCGCCGACAAACAAGCCTGCCAGGACGTTCGCCTTGTAAATATCGATCCGATCTATGCCGGCAATCCCTACAAAGGCCGCAAAAAGGGCCAAGGCTGTAAGGGCCGCTGACGCGATCGCGAAGCCCTTGCCTGTTGCCGCGGTCGTATTTCCGACAGCATCCAGATTATCGGTGCGCTCTCGAACTTCGGGTGGAAGCTGGCTCATTTCGGCAATGCCGCCAGCGTTATCGGCGATCGGGCCGAAGGCGTCGATGGCAAGCTGCATGGCGGTTGTCGCCATCATTCCGGCGGCGGCGATGGCGACACCGTACAATCCTGCAAAATGGTAGGATGCGACGATGCCGGCCGCGAGCGTGAGAATCGGGATAACGGTCGATTTCATGCCCACCGCGAGCCCGCCAATAATATTTGTGGCGTGGCCGGTCGACGATTGCTGCACGATGGAATCCACGGGTTTTTTGCCCATCGCCGTGTAGTACTCTGTCACGTAACTCATAACGGCGCCGACGAGGCTTCCGACAACGATCGCCCAGAACACGTCCATTCGTGTGAACGATGCACTGCGGAGAACAATGCTTCCCGCGGGCAGCATCCAATTGACGACAAAGAACGACGCGGCGACGGTCATGATTATCGACGACCAGTTCCCGATGTTCAGTGCATTCTGAACACTCGATTTCTCATCGCTGATCCTTACAAAAAACGTTGCAATGATCGAGAAAATAAGGCCGAGGCCGCAGATGACCATTGGCAAAAGTATCGGTGACAGCCCGCCAAAATTGTCGGTCACTTTTATCTCTTGCCCAAGCACCATCGTCGCCAGAATCGTTGCCACATAGGACCCGAAAAGGTCGGCGCCCATGCCGGCGACATCACCTACGTTGTCTCCAACATTATCCGCGATGGTCGCTGGATTTCGAACATCGTCCTCCGGGATGCCTGCTTCGACCTTGCCGACCAGATCGGCGCCGACATCCGCGGCTTTTGTATAGATGCCGCCGCCGACACGCGAGAACAACGCGATCGATTCCGCCCCAAGCGAAAACCCTGTCAGAACCTCGATCGCCGTTCTGACGGTGTTCGAGCCGAGGTCCGCAAACACGCTAAGAAAAACAATGAACAGCCCGCCCAGGCCGAGCACGGCCAGACTTGCCA
>CAUJFK010000005.1 GCA_963169175.1 Acidobacteriota bacterium
GATTGAGAATAAGAACAAGAAGATCGAGTCAGAGAACGCGATCATCAGCCAGGCTCTTAAGGACGGGAACGCCGCCTTCAATGCAAAGGATTGGGATCTTGCCATCACGAAATATACAGAAGGCATAGCTGCCTCTCCAAATTTTGCCGGCAGTGCTCCGGTACTGCTTAATAACAAAGGTGCGGCCTTGCGCGAAAGGGCCGTCGCCAAATTTAACACCACCGTAAAACTCACTGATCTGAGTGCCAAAGTTGAGGGATATAAGGCCGTGAAGGCCGACCTTGGCGAGGCCGCCGATGCCTATAACCGTTCGCTGACCTTGCTGAAGAACGCGCAGCCGACGGAGATCGCCGATCCGAAGAACAAGGAATCGCAGACCGCCACCGCATTGAATGGGGCACGGGATGCGTTCCGGCTGATGGCCCAGACCGAGCAGGTGGATGAGACAAAGATCGAGCTTGCGAAAACGCTGATACCTGAGTATCTGGCGATCGAGACGGACGCCGCACGCAAGGGACAGGCCCAGATGATCCTCGGCGATCTTTATCGCGTGGTAGGAGATGCCGACAACGCGATAACCGAATATCGAAAGGTGTTGGAAACGTCGCCGGACAACCTTGATGCAATGGCCGGCCTTGGGCTGAGCCTTGTTAACGCCGGATATATTAGCAATAACAAGGAACAGTTGCAGGAAGGTGCGAATATTCTTCAGAAGTTCGCATCGGCGGCACCGGATAATCATAAGTTCAAGGCCGATGCCGTTGGGCTTATCGAGAATCTGAAGACCGAACAGAAGATCACTCCGCAAAAATCAGCGCCGGCGCGACGGAAGAATAACTAGGCCAAATTCGACCAATAGCCTGGGCCGCGGCGGAGATGATCCGGCGCGGCCCGTTTCAATTATGGAACCAATTATCAGAACGCCGAACCGGGCGGAGATCGACACCATTTTTGAAATGATGCGGCGATTTGCCGCGTTTGAAGACCTGACCGAATATATGACCGCCGACCCCGCCAAACTGCGCGATGTGGTTTTCGGTGAGAACGCGTTCGTTGAGGCACTGATAGCTGTTTGCGGTGATGTTCCGGCGGGCTATGCGTTCTTTTACCCTCATTTTTCCAGCTTTCGCGGCGAATCCGGCTACTACCTTGAAGACATCTATGTTGACGAGGCCTTTCGCGGATCGGGCGTCGGCAAAGCGCTTCTGCAGGCCATCGCCCGGCGCGGGCGTGAACGCGGATTCACGCGGATAGATTTCCAGGTGTCGGGATCAAACTCGAACGCGATCAGTTTCTATCGGTCGCTCGGAGCCGTTGCGAATGAGGCCGAGCGCCATTTCAAATTCTCTGACACCGCGTTCGAAAAGCTGGCACTTTAGTTCCTTCAGGCCCACTGTCACAAATTCCATCTTGCCGGTGTTCTCCTAATGACCGATCGATATCACCTGATCTGGAAACGGAGGAATTCATGCGTAAGAACACTATACTTGGAATTATCGGCCTTGCGGCCATTGCGATGTTTATTAGTGCGGGCGTGGTGCTCGGACAAAACGCCATTACGGGCGAGTGGCGGGCCGAGGCAAAAAAGGGCGAAAAGCTCCAGCTGAACTTTGAACGAAAGTCAGGACGCGGCCGAAATCAGCACGGCGCGAGCTTTGACCTAAGCGATCTGCAGGGACTAAACCGGGCGGATACCGAGAACGGGCGTGTCAGCTTTCGCCTTGTGCGCGAAGCGGGCACCTTCGAATGCGAAGGCACATTTGTAAACGGCCGCGGTTCGGGCACATTCCGCTTTGTCCCGAACATGGCGTTTGTCGCTACAATGAAGGGCCGCGGCTTTGACATGCAGTCCGAAAAATGGCGAAACGGCAGCAGCGACGACACCATCGAAGACCGGCTTTTTTTGGCCGCAACGGTGAACGTGACGACCGCGCTTGCCGACGATCTGCGATCGGCAAATTTCCCTGACCTCGATTTCGGCGACCTTGTAAAAGCCGCCATCTTCAAGATCGACGGAAAATTCATGTCCGAAATGAAGGCGACCGGCTTCCCAAATCTTAGTATGGAAGACCTGGTCAAGGCCCGTATTTTCAAGATCGATTCCGAATTTGTCCGGCGGACGCGCGAGATGGGTTTTGGGACCAATGATTTCGAGAACCTCGTCAAATTCAGCATTTTCAAGGTGACCCCGGAATTCCTGAACGAACTAAAGGCCGAAGGCCTGACCGATCTGACCTCAGAAGATGTCGTCAAGCTGCGTATCTTCAAGATCGATGCCGCCTACGTCCGCGACGCCCGCGCGACCGAACCCAACATCACGGTCGAACAACTCGTCCAAAAACGCATCGGCGTCCGCCGGTGAATTTCGGAAGCCTGTTCATACCCATTTCGTACGCCTTTCGCCTTCCGGATGGCCGCCCGCAAACCCGGGGGCTTTTTAATGTCCCACCGTAACGTACTGACTGTTCCGTTACCGGTCGGACGAAACCTTGTATTTCAAGGCTTCCAACCATTCCCGTGAAGGTCTGAACTCTTTCACGGTATCTTGACAATTAGGTCGAACAGATGCAAAATCTTGCCGTTCAAGCTACCGCAACGTATTCCCATAACTGCGCTTCATATGCGCAGCTGGCTCGTGGGAAGGTTGGAATCATGTTCGTGTAGCCAGCTAACTACTGCTGTCAAAATGCCAAGTTCAAGTTCACCCACATCTGTTTCCGAACGTTTATTTTTCCGGTCTCTCCGATTCGTGGTCTTCAGTCATTTGCTCGCGTGTTTCCTGCTTGTATCCAGTCTCGCGGTCAGGGGCCAGGATGGAACCGCAAACATGACTCTTTCGGGGAACTTGGTATATCCGAACGGCAATCCGGCCGTTGGCGTGACCGTAATCGTTCTCATTCGAGATGGCGTGGCAAACTCTAGTGAAGGGCGGATGCTGACAACGGGAGGTGCGGGCGATTGGTTCTTGACCAAGACGTTCCAATGCCACGAAGGCTTGTTCGGCGTCGAATTCCGTTTCAAGGCGATCCGCGACGATTGGACCATTCAGTCTCTCGGAAGCAATAGCGGCGGTTATACGTGTCAGGAGACTGTCCTTCCCGCCGGCACCAGTATTCTCGATACGTCCGGAGCCAATAACCCGCTCAACATCGGACCACAAGGCTGCAATAATGCCGTTGGCCATCCGATAAACGTTACGAACGGGAACATGTACCTGCAGCAGAGCGACTATTATCTCGCTGGCACAGTTGGCTCGTCAGTCAGCATCACGCGTACCTATAACAGCATGCCTGCCCCTGATGGCCTTTTTGGTAGAGGGTGGAGGTCTGAACTGGACGAGCGCGTCCTTTTCACTCCGACGGATTCCACGGTCGTCGCTTTTCGACTCCCGGACGGGCACCCATCATTCGCGTTCACTTACGGCGCCGGAGCCTACGGTAATGGAGTATACACGCCGCTTACTAGTCAATCATATCGGCAAATCGTTCTCAATACGGGCACCGACTTCAGCTTTACGGTCAGTTTCAGGGACGGAAGCTCGAGCAACTATGCCAGTTCCGACGGAAGAATCTTGTGGAAGAGAGATCGGAACGGGAGCCAGACCAGTTTTACATACAACGGATCGAACCAGCTTACCGGTGTGACGGATGCGTTCGGGCGGACTTTGACGGTCACTCTAAACTCGAATGGGCGGGTTTCGCATATACGCGATTCCACCGGGACGGCCGCCGATTACGAGTACTTCACCTCACCGGATGACAATCTCCTTAAAACGGTAACCTACCCGGACGGCTCCAAATACAAGTTCGAGTACGGGTTCTCCCTCAACGGGCGAAAATACTTGACGACCGTGAAAAATGCGCTCGATGATGTACTGGAAACTCACCTTTACGATTCGCAGGGCCGCGCCTACACCTCCGAAATTCACGGGGGCAAGGAGAAGTACACGCTCGACTATGCGAATGCAGATCTCCCGACGGGAGCACACACCTCTGTTACGGACGGGCTTGGTCGGGTGACGAAATATTACTTTGACAAGAGTAAGGGTAAAAACCTCGTTACCAAAACGGAGGGCACTTGCTTCTGCGGTGGCGGTTCAGAGGTTAAACTTTTCGAGTACGACGACAAGTGGAACATCACAAAGACAACAGACGCTCTCTCAACCGAAACGAGCTACGCCTACGATTCAGACGGGAACCTTTCGACAAAAACCGATGTCTTCGGGACGGAGAGCTATACTTACAATTCCTTCGGGGAAATGTTGACCTACACGGGTCGGATGGGCGAGGTCTGGACGAATACATATGATGTGAATGGGAACTTGCTCACGGCCAAAGACCCTCTGAACAACGTTACGACGCTTGATTACCCTGCGACTGGGAATATCGGGCTGCCAAAATCGGTGAAGGACGCCCGCAACAACACGACAAAGCTCAACTGGTTCGCGGTTTCCGGACTCCTGGACGAGTTGGAGGACCCCTACGGCAAGAAAACGAACTTTACTTACGACACGCGTGGGCGCACAAAGACGATCACGAACGCTTTGGGCCACGTCACGACGTACAATTACTTCGACGACACGAGTCGAAAGGTTGAACTCGTTTACCCGAACTCGGACAAGATCACTTACAAGTACGACATCAGGCGGTTGTTGGAGTCGGTGACGGACGAGCGGGGGAAGATCACTGGCTACGAGTTCGATCCACAGCAGCGGTTGAAGAAGATCACCGATCCGCTCGGGCACATCAAGCAGTTCGGGTACGACATGATGTCGAACATGACCTCTTACACTGACGCGCTCGGGAATGTGACGCTGTACGAGATGGACGACTTTGACC
>CAUJFK010000006.1 GCA_963169175.1 Acidobacteriota bacterium
AAGTAATCCTCTTCGACAAGAACCTGTGAATGATAACCTGCGTCGGCCAGTTCGCTGTTGCGGCGGATGATCGCGGCGACTATCTCATCGCTCCGCCGCACGGCATCCGCATAGATCGGGGCCGCAAGCTCTTTCAACGCCGGGTCAAGCGGATCGACGACGATCAGACCGAACTTACCTAACAGGCTGGTCAAAAAGGTGCCAAACGCATCGCCAAAGGATGGCCCGGGTTCCCATGCGGCGGAGATCTGATCCCTAAGTTCGACCGAAAATTCCGTCTCCGGCAATTCAGCGAACATTCTATCGATTGCGGCGCCGACCGACTCGTTCAGCAAGATACGGCCAACCGGAAGCCCTTCATCCGTCCATGCGGAATCAACCTTTGATTCATAAAGGCTGCCGGCCCGACCGACGATAAAGCTGTTCGAAACCTCAGCGAGATCATGGTCCTCGGTCGCCATCCAGAAAACGGGCACGGCCTTGACACCTTGCTGCCGCAAGCTTTCAGCCATTTTTACGGCGGAAAGTGCTTTGTATATCGAATAGAGCGGCCCGGTGAATAATCCGGTTTGTTGGCCCGTCAAAACGGCAACCGAATCCGGATGGCGCAATACCTCAATATTTGCCAACGTTTCCCGTCCGGCGCCGAATTTTGTGTTTATTCGCAAAAGCGCGTCGCACAACGCACGGCGGTCGGTCCGATAATTCGCTAAAACCTCATCTGCCCTGGCCGCCACATCCGTGTGATGTTCGACGGCGGATGGATAGAACCGTTTCAGAGAAAGGGGATCTTCCTGATATTGAACAAAAAGTTTGCTTTGCGCAGGAATGCTGGAAAACGAAAGGCTTTCTGTCCGCAGTCCGCGAACACTGACGGTTTGTGTACAGCCGCTGTCATTCATCGTAAAACGTGGACTCCGGACTGTTAGATTATAGTTTCCAGCCAGCCTAGGTCAAAGGCGGAGTCAACGGCGATCTACCGGCCGCTTTTAGAAACTAAAAAAGCAGCTGCCGGCGCGAAGGCCGGCAGCTGTTTATTGATCGCAGCTTACCCTTACTGAAGGCTTTATTTATTTGTTGTCGAAGCGGTTGTCACGCTCCTTGCGGTATCCGCGCCGTCAAAATTTCGGTCGATGATGTAAACCCCGGACGAATGGGTGCCGGCATAAATACGGTCCGCGTTGTTCGGGTCAAATGCCATCATCCACACACGGCGGCTTGGAAGCTTAAGGTCTTTGGAATCTATCCGTTTCCAATTCATTCCAGCGTCTTTCGAATAATAAACGCCGCCGTCGTTCTCTAACGCACTTGAAACAAGCACCTCGTCCGAGTTCCGCGGATCGATGAGGATACTTGTGTAGCTGCCCAGCGGCAAGTTGCCGCCGCGGCGTGTCCAGGTCCGCCCGCCGTCACGGCTGAGATACAGCGTATGGATCGTTCCAACGTATATATTGTTTGGCCGCTTCGGATCGATAACGATCGACTTGATCGGCACACGCTCAGGAGCACCGCCCTGCTTCGTCCATGTTTCACCATTATCGGTTGAAGCGAGCACGCCGGAGGTGGCGGTGCCGACCCAAATCGTTCCGGGGACAAGCGGCGATGCGGCGATCGCGTAAACATCCCGGTTCAAACCTTCGCCAAACGTGATCTTTTCCCAGCCCTTTGAAAGATCGTATGAACGGTAGAGGCCGTCGTCGGTCCCGGCAAGAAGGCCGTTTTTCTCATCCTCGGTATGGGCGAGGACATTGATCTTTTGGTTCAGTACAGGGACCAGTTCCTGGCCCGCGGCCGGGTCGACCTTGACGACAGGCTTCGGTACTGGTTTTGTTTTTGCGGTTGCCTTGCTTCCTTTCCGGACGGCCTTTTTCACGGGCGCCTTTTTGACAGGTTTGGGGCCGGTCACGGCGGCCCACGAAACGCCTCGATCTAACGACTGGAATAGTCCTACGTTTGTACCGAGATACATCTTGTTCGGGTCAATACGGTCCTGCAGGACCGCGAAAAGCGTATTGCGGCTAACGTCCAGCCCCTTTGCCTGCTCCCAACTCTCGCCGCCGTTTGTGCTGTAAAAGAAAAATCCGCCGCTCGTGCTGGTATTCTGCGTCGTTGCGTACAGGCGGTCCGGCACGGTCAGGTCTGGCGTCACCGAATAGGTAAATCGGCTTGTAAAATTGTCGTTTGTTGGAACAAAGTTATGTCCGCCATCGGTCGATACCATGACGCCGTAATTGTTTGTCCCGATATAGATGCGGTTAGGCTCGGCCGGGTGGACGGCGATCGAATTGACCTCGAGCGTCCGCGGCGTCGTCAGTATCCAGGATTTCCCACCGTTCGTTGTCATCCAGAACCCTTGCGTCGTCGCGGCATAGATGGCACCGGGAACGGCCGGATTTTGAACGATATCGCGCGTCCGGCGCGATGTGGACGGTATGCCCTGGATCTTTTTCCAGTCGCCGCCGCCGTTCATCGATTCATAGATACCGCTGCACGCGGACGCGATAAGATGGTCGTTGTCCTTATAGTTGACCGTAATCGCAAACACATCCGAATCATCGATCATCCCGTTCTTTATCAGGCTCCAGCTTTGTCCGCTGTCGGTCGATTTGTAGGGTCGGTAACTCGTGCCGGCATAAAGCGTGTTTGTATTTCGCGGATCGACGGCCATTGAATTGATATCGATCGGCATTGTATTTGAATCGAGCCGTTTCCAATCATCGCCGCCGTCGGTCGTGACGAAAATGCCGGTCTTTGACCCAACGTATAACGTCTTGGGATCCTTGGCTGACTGCACCATCGCGTGGATGGCTTCATTCTTTAGTGCCTTGGCCTCTTTCCAGGTCGTGCCGCCGTCCGACGATTTGAAGAATCCGCCCGGAAAATTACCTCGATGGCCGGAAGCATAGATGACGTTAGAATCCTGGTTATCGACAAATAGCTGATCGAGGGTAAGAAGCGGAATATCGAACCGCGCAAGCATTTTCCACGTTTTGCCCGCATCGGTAGAACGGTGTACCTGCCCGTCCATCGTACCAATGTAGATAACGTCCTTGTTACGCGGGTCAATTGCCACCGAACGGACATCGCCGCCGTTTGGGCCGACGACCGACCATTGCGTCGAATTCTTTGTATCGACAAAAACATTTTCGCTGTCCGCGGCCAACGCGGGCGAAGCGCCAGTAACAATGAACGCAAGTATCAGGAGGGAGCTTACAAATGCGGTCCAAAAACGAGGTCGGAAGAGTTGCGCGTTTCGTTTGAACATAGCTTTCAGATAGGATTCTCTAGCGATTTTCAGTACGTACCAGCAAGCCCGGTAGTCAGATGATGAAGAATGGCCGCGGTTTGCACCTTCATTGCAAGTGCGGCTGAAATTCAATTTTTTAACGGGAAGAAAGGGCGGCAAACGCTCAATAGGTCAATCCTACACGATTTGGGAGCGGATGTAAAACTTTTTTCTGAAAGGTTCGGCGTCGCTCAGGTGTGTTCAAGGTACGTTCGGTCCCAACCGAAGATCCTGATTCGTGTGTTTCGTTTCTTGATCCGTGCTATTCGTGGTGGCGAAGCCGGTCCTTACCCGGTTTCTGTCGCATCCATTCGCAGGTAACAAGAGCAACAAACTAAAGTTTGTTGGACGTGGACATTGAAAAAGAGGCTGCCCATTTGGAGCAGCCTCATTTTTTATGTTCGCCTATTTAGCGAAGCTGTAACTTAGGGGGTCGGATTATCAGCACCTGGCGGTACACGATAGAGCTTGGTGTAAACACCGCCGCTTTCGTGCGTTCCGCCTCTGACGATGGTGATACGCGATCTGTCGAAGTTGCGGAAGTTGATGTGGTTGACAACCAACTTCTCACGCGTGTTCATATCCTTATCAGCACCGTAAAGGATAATGTATCCCTGGCTGTTCGGATTATTCGACAGGTCTGCGAAGAACGCATCCAGACGTCCGCGGATATCGTCATTCGGCATCTTGCCGAATTCATCTATCAACTGGGGCTTCGGAAGCGGTGCAATACCAGCCGTCTCAGATGCTTGGCTCGGACACTTCGGACCGCCTGCGGCTACTGAATCAGCACACTGGCCACCAATATCGACCGTTGCTGTAACGTTCGAGTCCGCCATTTCACGAGTTGTAGAAACCGTGATGCTTGGCGTTCCCTGTCCGGTGGTGATGGTTCCGGCCGTAACCGTCCAGTTGTATGTCAGGTTGGATGATGTTCCGCCGCTAACGTTTGCGGTAAACGTCATTGATTCACCAGGCTGAGTAATGCCTGCAGGTCCAGAAACCGAGATCTGAGCACAGTCACACGGTGCTTCGCAATCCGGGCAGCTAACGACACGGACCGTTTCGGTCTTTGTCTGTCCGCACAGGCCGCATCCGTCATCGACGCCCGCCGTGATCGTGTAAGATCCAGGCTGAAGACCGCTCAGGTCCCACTGAACGCTGGCACCCGAACCAACAACGCGTCCGCCCGAAACCGTGTAGTTATAGGTAAGAACGTCGTTTTCAGGATCGACCGCGGTCGTGTTTACCGTGATCGTCGAATTGTCCGTACATCCGCCTGATTTCGAACGCATTCCAGCGGCACACGGAAGCGTTACTTCCGAATCGCTGACCGTCAACGTGGTCACGTTCGCCGGTTTGTTGATCTCAGCCGATTTCCGCGGATTGCGGCGACCGATCGTTGCCTGAAGGATGTATCCATGCGGGTCCTGAGACGTCAGGAAGCCCTCTGGCACGCCGCGACCGCTCGTGGTCACTGTACGCGGCGTACAGCCTTGGGCGACCGGACCGCAACCCAATATAGCTGAGTTCGTGAAGGTCTCGTCCTCATCGAACGAATCCTCATCCTGCTGGTTTGCGTGATACCGGTATGCGGCACCGAGACTCAACCAGCGGGCCGGGTAAACGCGGAATCCGGCGATACCATCGACTGGGTTGTTCTGAAACGCATTCGGTGTCGCACCGCCCATATATCTAAGCACACGTGCTTCGAGGATCGGCTGGAAATACCGGCTGACCGGGAAATCCAAACCACCGGAGATCAACAGTTCATCCGGGCGGTCGAGAAGTGTCACCTTTCCGCCGGGCAGGTCAGCTTTTACACTGCCGTTCCAGTTGTAGCCAACGTTACCCGAAACATTCGCCCATTTCGCGATGCGGGCATCGAGGAACAACGCTCCGCCGATGTCGCCACGGTTCGAACCGGGGCTCGCACCACGCTGAAGCTGATTGAATCCGCTCGCGTCATCCGGGCTGTCGGCATAGAACCTGTAATAGCCGACAACACCAAACCCGATCGGATTGTTCACGTTCGTGAACCGGACCTTGCCGCCGACCGTAAAGGTGCTGAATGATGATTCGCCGTATGTCCGATTGATGAACGGAGCATCGGGCAAATATGACGGTGCGGTAGTAAAGCTCGTCGGCGTCGTTGCTGCGTTCGCACAGGTCGCGGCACCGCTGGTGCATACGGTCCTGAGGACGATGCCCGGCAGGATGCTGCCGTAAACCGAGCCGATACCCGGAAACGCGTCAGCGCCCTTGTTGCCGGCAACTGAATTGCCAAGCAAGGCGTTCGTATTCGCCGGATAGCCGAAGACAGGCCCCGAGAAATTCATCCCGTAATTGCCCGCCGATCCGCCAAAATACGGATAGGCAACGAATGGCCCGGTGCCGATAGGCCGATATACGGCCATACCCTCAAGTGCTCCCGAACCCGGGCCTGACGGAGCAAGAACGATCGCCCCGCGGCTGATCCCATTGTTGCTGGAATTCGGCAGATAGAAGCTTGAGAGGTTGCCCGGGGAATTTACCTTGATCTGTCTGTAGGCATCGGTATTGAAGAACAATTCAAAATTGTCAGTGATGCCGACCTGGAAGCTGACAGGCACTTCCTGCAGATCGACATTTCCCGGATCGCGGTCAAAATTGCTGAGCGCGGCACTGAAAGTATATTCTCCCCTCCGCAGGACCTGTCCATCGTAAACGGTAAACAGCCCTGTCGGGCCTCCGACCGGTCCGCCTGTGCCAACCGTCGGCGCCGTATTCCTCGGATCATCAGCCGATCTCGGATTTTTCATATCCGTTGCTGTCTGCGCCGCTGCCGCAAGCGCAAAAGACAATGCGATCAGCGTCGCAATACACACTCTATAAGCGAGTTTCATTATTTTCCTCCGCCGTGATAAAAATTCAGTTCGCAGCCGCGGCTTTCACCGACAAGGCCCACGCCTTAAAGCTACGTAATTTATTCAAAACATCAGCGGCGGCTATGCTCCGCTCCGCTGACGCAACCCAAAAATTTCAATAACTGCAATTAGAAAAGGGAAACGGCGCAACTCATGGTTGCAACGTACTGCAGCCATTTACCTTTCTAAGACCTTAACGTAACTAATCGCCAAACGCAAGTGTTTTTAACACATTACGTCATTTTTCTTAGGCGTAAATACCACGCATCCGCGTGTCAAATGCAACCCTGTCGATGGCAAGCATATAGGCCGCGGTCCGCGTATCCACGTCGTGTTTTCCGGCATAATGCGATAGTTCGCTGAAGCTGGCGACCATTTTTTCTTCAAGCCTCGCATTAACCTGAGCTTCGGGCCAAAAATAGCCCATTCTGTCCTGCACCCATTCAAAATACGAAACGGTCACGCCGCCCGCATTCGCCAGGATGTCAGGAATAACAAAAATTCCCTTTTCGTGCAGTATCTTATCGGCCTTAGGCGTCGTCGGCCCGTTTGCCCCTTCGGCCAGAATTTTGCATTTAAGGCGGTCCGCATTTTCGGAAGTTATCTGATTCTCGGTCGCGCACGGGGTCAGTACGTCGCAGGGCAGTTCGAGCAGGTCTTTGTTCGACACTGCGTCGGCCCCGGGGTAAGCCTCCAATGTGCGATTCTTTTTCAAATATTCCAGGACATTTGGGATGTCCAGGCCAGCCGGATTATAGATCCCGCTGCCGATATCCGAGATCCCGACCACCTTATAACCGTGTTCGTGCATCAGAAGGGCCCCGATCCCGCCAACATTGCCCGAACCCTGGACCACGACCGAGGTCTTCTCCGGCGTCAGGTCATAACGCTTGATGGCCTCATTTACACAGAACATCACGCCGCGGCCGGTTGCCTCGCGGCGGCCCAATGAACCGCCAAGAGCAACAGGCTTGCCGGTCACGACCGCAGTGACCGTATGGCGGGCATGCATCGAATAGGTGTCCATGATCCACGCCATGGTCTGCTCATTCGTGTTCATATCCGGCGCGGGCACATCTTTGTCCGGGCCGATAAAATCAATAAGCTCTGCGGTATAGCGGCGGGTCAGCCGTTCCAGCTCGCCTTCGGACATTTGCTGAGGGTTGCAAATAATCCCACCTTTGCCGCCGCCGAATGGAACGTTGACGACCGCACATTTCCACGTCATCCATGCCGAGAGTGCCTTTACTTCATCAATATTCACATCCGGCGCATACCGAATGCCGCCCTTTGCCGGCCCGCGCGCAAAATTGTGCTGCACGCGAAAACCTTCGAAAACCTGAATATGCCCTGTGTCCATTCTTACCGGCACGTAAACTTTGATCTCACGGCTTGGGACCCGCATAACTGCGTAAAGGTCGGCATCAAGCCCGAGAAGCTGGGCCGCTCGGTCAAACCGTTCGCTCATCGCTTCGAACGGGTTCTTTTCGTCGCTGCCCTTGAAACGCCGCACTTCATCGGCCATCGGATTTGCCATTTCTATACATTCTCCAATTGTACTTTCTATTCTCTAGCCTTTTGTTCAGAATTGAACATTTCCGTTCGTAGATCCGGACCTGAAACCTTCAAGATCGAGTGTCACATACCGAAATCCGAGCTGTCTAAAACGGGAACTGATCCGGAAAAAAAGTTCAGTATCAAGCATTTTGGTCATCTCAGCGGCCGAGATCTCGATCCGGGCAAGCTCACCGTGGACGCGGACGCGAAATTCGCAAAAGCCGTCACCCCGAAGGATCTTTTCACCTTTTTCGACCTGCGTCAGCCGTTCGATCGTGACCGGGACACCAGGCGCGACGCGCGAAGCGAGGCACGGGCTTGCGGGCCGGTCCCATGAGATCAGGCCGTGCTCCCGGCTGCGTTCGCGAATGTCATGTTTTGAAAATCCAAGTTCGGCCAGTGGGCTGCGGACATTTTTCTCGCCGGCGGCAACGAGGCCGGGCCTATGCCCCACAAGATCATCAGCGTTCGTTCCGTCCAGGACATGCTCAATATCGTTCTCTGCGGCAAATGCGGCGAGCTTGCCAAACAGTTCCGACTTGCAAAAGTAACATCGGTTCCCGGCGTTCGCGGCATAGTTCTGGTCATCGACCTCGTCGGTCGCAATCGTGACAAATTCAAAACCGCCGGATGCAGCGGCCTTGTCAGCTTCGCTGCGTTGAAACTCCGATACACTGGGCGACAATCCCATCACTGAAAGAGCTTCCTTGCCCAATTCCTGCTCGGCGATGCAGGCCAGGTAGGTGCTGTCGACACCGCCTGAATACGCGACCAACACGGAGCGCATCTCGCGCATCAAACGCCGCAGGCCCAACTCTTTTTCGGCGGCCTGTTGGCCGGTAGATTCCGTCTTTTCCGCTTGTCTTGCCGGGATCATCTCTCGCCCCCCCTGGATCGCTGCGAAAACCGGGCCTCGCACAAATAGGGAATCTTATCGCAGCACCCGTGCGTTGGCAAACACGGCGGGCGTGAATTCGCCCGCGGGCACACAAAAAATGTTAGCGAAAAAGCTCTGCCGGTGATACGATTGGTTTTAGATCACGATGACAACAGTTTTGGGCAGTTCGTTGTTTGACCGCAAGGCGGTATTTTGGCCGTTGCGGCTTTTTGCTGTTATAGCGACCGCCGTGCTGCTAGTTGTTCCCGTACTCGCCCAGGGCGAATCAGACCCGACGGCGGACGCGGTGGCATTGTTTCAAAAGGCCCAGGACCTACACGAAAAAGGCGATCTGCAGGCAGCGATCGAACTATACGAAAAGGCCATCGCGGCGATCGGCGACTTCCCGGAAGCCGAGTATCAACGCGGCCACGCACTCCTGGCACTCGGCCGGGATGCCGAGGCCGAAAGAGCATTCAGGCGGGCGGTCGAGACGCGGCCGGACTGGACGCTGGCACTTGCGAATCTGGGATCGATCCTAGTCGGAAAAGGCGCCTATCCTGAGGCTGAGAAACTGCTCCTCAAGGCCATATCCCTTGACGATCAAAATACTGTCGCATATTCGGCACTTGTTGAACTCAGGTTAAATTCAAAGGCGCCGGCCGAGGAATTGAAGCAACTTCTGGTACGCGTTACTGCCCTGACCAGCGGTGCCAGAACGACCGCGGCGGCATGGGCCGCAAAGGCCGCTCTCGAACGGGCACTTGGCCAAAAGGCAGCGGCAAAGGCAAGCCTTGAAAATGCTTTGGCGCTTGATCCAAAGAACCGTTTCGCCCTCACGTCGAAAGCATCAGCGGCCATTGATGATGGAGATATCCGCGGAGCCGAACCGCTGGTGCATAGCCTTGAATCTATCGCCCCAACCTCATCATCGGTAAAGGCCCTCCGCGCCCGAATCCTCTTTGTCAGTGGAAAGGCGGATGAGGCAATTACAATTTTGGAAGCTATACAGGATCCTTCGCCGGAGATCACCGCACTTCGTGATAGGATGGTCCTTAGTTCAACCGAGAATCCGGCGGATGTGGAAAAGCAGCTTGCAAAAAAGCCGTCTGATCCATTCATTCTTGGAAAGCTGTGCAGGCTTTACCGTACGAGCAGCCCCGAAAAGGCTCTTGACTATTGTCGCCGTGCTTCGGAAACAGATCCCGCGAACCTGAGCCACGCGATCGGATTTGCCGCCGCCCTGGTGCAGGCGAAGCGGTATGCTGATGCGGTTGAGCTGCTCCGCCGGCTTGAGGCCATTTCGCCGGACAATGTAACGATCAGGGCGAATTTGGCGACCGCGCTTTTCCAGCTCAAGCGTTATCCCGAGGCAAAGACGGAATATCGGTGGCTGATCGAAAAACAGCCTTCATCGCCGATCGCGTATTATTTTTTGGGGATCTCGCATGACCATTTAACAGAATATGCAGATGCCATGGCCAACTATCAATTGTTTCTCCGGCATGCGGACCCGGAAAAGAACAAGCTTGAGATAGAAAAGGTCAACCTGCGGCTCCCGACGCTGCAGAGACAGATAAAGGAGAAGAAAGGCAAGGGGAATTAGCATTTCGCCACGGCCTGCATCAACAAAATGACGGCACAACGGACACGATCGATATTCTATTTGTTCTCTGGGGCCGTGCTTTTGTGTTCTCTTGGAACTATCGCCTGGGCCCAGCCGATCAATGACGATACTGCGCCGCCGCCCCTGAAGTTCATGTCCAAGGATGAGCAGGCGCGGCTTGAGGCAGAAACCGATGTTAAAAAACGGACACGCCTTGCCCTCGAGCTAATGTCAGTGCGGCTCAAGCAAGCGGAAGCTCTGCAGGCCCAGGACCGATTGGACGAG
>CAUJFK010000007.1 GCA_963169175.1 Acidobacteriota bacterium
TCCAGCAAACTGTCTGTTGATGTGGATGAAAGTCGACTCCAATGTATAATCTCATTGCGGTTTCTCCTTTCTTCAACAAACGAAGAACTTTTTTTCCAACGTCAGTTTACACTGAAGGAGAAACCGTCTTTATAACATCAACGCGAACAAGGAACGAAAGCCCACGAAGCGATTCTCTTTACCCGGTCCGAGCAAGAGCCGCGACGGCCGTATTTCGAGCCAGTGCGAACAAAGAAATTGTGTTAACATATGGGCTTATACGCAAATAAGTTATGACACCTGAGACTAAGGAAATATCGACAGCGGCACAGGCTGAGAAGGAGCGTTGGGAATGCGACACACTTGCGAAAGTACTTGAAAAAGCGCCTGAGCGGAAAGAGTCGTTTGAAGGCGTGAGTCTTGAGCCGGTCAAGCGGCTTTATACCGAGGCGGACGCTGAAGGGTGTGATGTTGGATTTCCGGGCGAGTATCCGTACAAGCGCGGAATTCACCCGACCGGTTATCGCGGCAAACTCTGGACGATGCGGCAGTTTGCAGGATTCTCTTCACCCGAAGAGACGAACCGCCGGTTCAAGTACCTGATGGCCCAGGGCCAGACAGGTTTGTCGGTCGCATACGATCTTCCGGCGCTGATGGGCCTGGACGCCGATTCACCTTTGAGCGAAGGCGAGGTCGGCAAATGCGGTGTCGCTGTTTCGTCGCTTGCGGATTTCGAAGTGCTGTTCGATGGTATCCCGCTGGATAGCGTAACGGTTTCGCAAACGATAAATGCACCTGCCCCGATCTTTCTTGCAATGTATTTGGTCGTTGCGGAAAAGCAAAAGGCCGACTTTAATAAAATTTCCGGCACACTGCAGAACGATATTCTCAAGGAGTACATTGCTCAAAAGGAATGGATTTATCCGATCAAGCCGGCGATGAAGCTGGTCATCGATACATTCGAATACTGCACACAGCATGTCCCGAAATATAATCCGATCTCGGTCAGCGGCTATCATATCCGCGAGGCAGGAGCCACCGCTTTGCAGGAATTGGCGTTTACTCTCAGAGACGGGGTCGAGTATGTTCAATACGGCGTCGATCGCGGGTTGACGGTTGATGAATTTGTTCCTCGGCTTTCGTTCTTTTTTAACGCACACAATGATTTTTTCGAGGAGATCGCCAAATACCGTGCGGCCCGCGTCGTGTGGGCAAAGACGATGAAGGAACGCTTCGGCGCAAAGAACCCGCGTACGATGCAGCTTCGCTTTCATACGCAAACCGCCGGAGTTTCGCTGACCGTTCAACAGCCGCTAAACAATATCGCCCGCGTTGCGATACAGGCTCTCGCCGGCGTTCTCGGCGGCACCCAGTCCCTGCATACCGATTCATACGATGAGGCGCTTGCACTGCCGACCGACAACGCCGCGCTTATCGCCCTGCGGACACAGCAGATCATCGCTGAAGAAACCGGCGTCGTAAATACGGTAGATCCGCTTGGCGGAAGTTGGTATGTGGAATCGCTCACGCAGAAAATGGTAGATGGCTGTTTCGATTACTTTGAAAAGATCGACAACTTTGGCGGAATGGTCGAAGCCGTCGAGGCCGGTTTTCCGCAGCGTGAGATACAGGAATCTGCCTACCAGTATCAAAAGGCCGTCGAACGCAGCGAGCAAACAATTGTGGGCGTGAACAAGTACGCGATGAATGATGAGATCCACAAAACGGACATCCTGCAAATAGACGAATCGGTTCGCGACCACCAACTCTCCCGCCTTGCCGGGACCAAATCTACTCGCGACAACGGCGCGGTTGTGAACGCCCTCGACAAACTCAAACTCGCCGCCCGGCACGACGAAAATACAATGCCGCTGATCATCAATGCGGTCGCAGCCTATGCCACGGTTGAAGAGATCTGCGTTGCCCTACGCGATGTGTATGGGATATACGAGGAACCGGCGTTTTGAAATATTACGCAGGTTTAGCGGATGCCTTGCGGGATCGTGAATAGTTAGTTCATTTATCTAACGAACTCATACCAACCGCGTTGTAGAACTCTACCGGGGCGAGATCATCGGACAGGACAGCGACGCCCGGTTCGAGCTGTACCGCGCTGTTCAGCAAGGCAGTTGTCCGTAGATCAGCAGGCCCGCGATTGACGCACGCTTTCTTACAGGCGACCAGAATGACATTTTGCAGCGATTCGTCCGGCTTGTCCGGACGGGCCTTGAACAATTGCACGTCAGAAAATATCTGACGATAAGTTGTAAATTCTGCCCGGAGGAATCGGCTGCCGTGGCCCGAAAGGGCCGAGCCGATGTTTGCTATGACAACGCCGTTCTCGTTCAAACTATCATGTATGCGGCGGACAGCCTCTATGGTTGTCAGTTGAAACGGGATAGAGAACAGCGAACCAAAGGCATCAACGAAGACAGCGTCGTAAGTATTTGGCGGCGCCTGGTTGAGAAATACACGCCCGTCCTGATGAAAAATTGTTAGCCGCGAGTCCTCATGCAGTTTGAAATACTCGCGAGCCAGGTCGGTCATCTTTGGATCGATCTCGACCACGTCCATTCTTGAATCCGGATGATATTTCAAATACTCGCGCGGCACAGTGTAACCGGCCCCGCCGATCATCAGCACGCGTTTGCTGTCGGGCTTGACGTGATCCACCAGGCCGAAGAATTTCACATATTCGAACACAGGCGAATTGTCGTCAAGATACATCGCCGATTGTGCGAAATAAGGATCTGTTGCGATCGCCCGGTAAGGCCGGCCGGTTTCGGTGTGGACAGCCTCGTAGATCTGTACTCGGCTGTATTCGGTATCGAGGTCAATGAGGTTATGGACGGTTCGCAAATAATACGCCATCATCTCGCTCCCCGCGGTCCCGAATACAAAGACGATCAAGAGAGCAAGGTTCAGCTTGGTCAGGGCGAATGGAGCAAGCATCAGACTTACGACAAAGAGTGAGGCGGCGATCAGATAAAGTGTCCGCGTGCTGCCGACAAAAGGTATGAGAAAAAAGCCGGCCGCGAACGTGCCCGCGATGCTGCCAACGGTTGAAAGTGCATACAGCCGCCCGACCGTTTTGCCCGAGTCAGCAAGCGAAAGCGTTCTGAGTTTTACAGCATAGGGCGTGACAAAGCCAAGCAGGACACTCGCTGGTGCAAACAGGATCACTGCAGCCGCGATCGATCTTATTTCGAGCCGCCCGCCGGCCCCTTGGATGGCCGACAGCACAACGTCCTTTACAAGAACGGTCAACGAGACCGCTCCGCCCGCGAGAAAAATGGCTGACGCCAGTATCTTTACATCCGGCCTGCGGTCAGCAAACCGTCCGCCTATCCAGTAACCCAAGCTGAGGGCGGCAAGTATCACGCCGATTAGGCTGGTCCAAATGTATGTCGAAGTTCCGATGTAGGGCGCGACTATCCGCGAACCGATGATCTCAAAGGCCATCACCAAAGCTCCGCAGACAACAACCGCAAGCTCAAGCGCGAATCGTGCAACCAAGGTATGCATTGCAATACATTAGCTGAAAATACGACTGGAGCGTAGCCTCAAAAGCGGGCGTGGTTTCTACGCCTCGACGTCCTTGTGTGCCGGGCGATGCCGCATAAGGCCAAAGACGTACCAGAAAACGCCGTGGGAAACGTAGGCGCCCGAGAGGATGAGCAGCATGTAACGCGAATAGAGCCAGATCAGCATTCCGACCGCGGCGATCACAAGGACAAGATAAAGGTTCCGCCGGCCGGTACCGACGGTCTTCATACTGGAATAACGCAGCGTACTTACCATCAGGACACCGAGGCACGCGATGAGCAGCATCAATAACGCGGCGTAAAATCGGGCAGTGCCTTCTCCGTACGAAGAAAGCGGCATTGGGGCAAAATGCACAAGCGATGCCATCAGGCCCGCGGCGGGCGGAATGGGCAGGCCGACAAAATTCTTTTTATCTACTTTTGGAGTGCCTTCGATCAGGACTCGAGGCCGTGTGGATTGCAAGTTGAAACGCGCCAGGCGAAAGGCTCCGCACATCAGGTACATGAACAGCAGGAAAACACCGAGGCCGTATTGCGAGCTGCTCTCATGATAAACCGCTCCTATACCCCAACTGAACATTAGTGCTATCGGGGCAATGCCGAACGTAAGAACGTCGGCAAGGGAATCGAACTGGACGCCGATCTCGGTGGCGGTCCGTGTCATGCGGGCTATCCGGCCGTCGAGTGTGTCGAAAAGAATTGCCAACCCTATCGCGATCGCCGCGTAATCAAAGTAGCTGGCCGCGGCGGCTGGATCGGTTGCAACCACCTGAAATCCGCGTATCGAATATATGACGGCAAG
This sequence comes from Acidobacteriota bacterium, assembly GCA_963169175.1. GTDB lineage: Bacteria > Acidobacteriota > Blastocatellia > Pyrinomonadales > Pyrinomonadaceae > OLB17. Next base: position 4,327 of record CAUJFK010000007.1, read on the forward strand.
AAAGCCCATGCCGACGTTCGCCGCGGTAAAGGCGGTCGGTATCACATAGAGCCCTTTCTTAATGCCGCTATGGGGCGGCTTTGTGTCGGCTTCGTCCATGCTCGATCCTATTCGGCGGCCGCGTCTTCGTAAACTTCCGTTGTTTGCACCTGGCCGCTGCCGGCCGCGTAGCGAGCGATGATCGTTTCGCCGCCTACGACCCGATCACCCAATTTTACCGCAACTTCGACCGAATGCGGCATCAAGAGGTCAGTTCTCGAACCAAATTTGATCAGGCCAAACTTCTCGCCCCGTTCAAGCTTGTCGCCGGTCTTTGGCCAGCACACGATGCGGCGTGCCAAGATACCGGCGATCTGTGTACAAACAACGGTCAAGTCACTATTTTCGATCGTTAACGAATTTCGCTCATTTACAAAGCTGGCCTCGTTGCTTGTCGCCGGCCCTTTGCGGCCAGCGATGTATTCGACGTTGGTGATCGTCCCGGCAATGGGCGAGCGGTTCATGTGTACGTCCACAGGCGAAAGGAACACACTTACAGTCTTTCCCGCTTCGGTTTCATCTATACGCGTTACCTTGCCGTCAGCAGCGGATACGATAACGCCTGGCTCTCGAGGAACCCTGCGGGCTGGATCGCGAAAGAAAAAAGCCATGAAGCCCGCGAGAAATGCAAACACAACGACAAGCGGCCACCATTGGAGATACGCAAATATCAGGGCAATGACGGCCGGCGTGATAACGAAAGGAAAGCCTTCTTTAACCATTGGATAGAAACGGCCCCTGATTCAACACCGGGCGCATGGCAAGAAAATCCGTAAGTTTGCAGTTTACTTGATATAGCTCGATTTGGAAAACCGGAAAAAAAGCCCGGCGTCGCTTATCGCCGGGCTCAATAGGAGGATTACTGCGAAGATGATGTTAACTGCGGATCGGATTGTCCCTGGCATAGCTGTACGCACACCACGCCGCGATCAAGTGAACCACCCAGCCGAAAAGGCCGACGGTCCCGATCCATGAAACTCCGGTCAAAACCAGCCACAAAATACCTATCAATATTCTGCCGTTGTAAATCTGACCAACGCCCGGAACCAAAAGACTCAAAATTCCGGCAAGTATAGGTTCACGCATTGTTCTAATCTACCTCCGCAAGTTAATAACGAATTCAAGGAAGATTTGTTGCAAAAAAAATCAGGCGGGCATGCAGGGGCGGTTTGCGAGGACGGACTTCCAGCCTTTCTAGCCGCCGATAAGCTGATGGACCACGAAGTGCACCCCGAAAAAAAGGGCGACGCCGGCAAAGACGGATAGGGAGACGAGCGGATTCTTTCCGCCATGGTGGTTAACTTCAGGGATCAGATCGCTGGCGGCCACGTACAATGTTACGCCGCTGGCGAGCGGCAGGGCATAGGCGACAGAAAAGCCGAAACCGCTGCCGATGAAGTAATATGCCACGATGCCCACGATGGTCATCATGCCGATCACCAGAGTCGCAATCGAGACCTCGCGGCGGCCCTTCCCCGCGGCTATCATCATCGAGCCGATCGTAAAACCTTCAGGAAACTTGTGCAGAAAAACCGCGACAAAGACCAGCAGTCCGACGCGGACATCTAATTGCGACGCCGCCGCGATCGATACTCCGTCAAAAAAAGTGTGGATCAGAAGCCCTCCGACGCCCGTGTATGCTGACCGCGCGGAGATCACCTCTTCTGAGTGGACCTCTTCACCGAGATGAAAATGCGGGGCAATCGTGTGTTCAAAGAACTGTGTCAGCAGATAGCCGGCCAGCAGGAGCAGCATCGGTATGTAAAGTTCGTCCGCTGATCCGGGATGCTGGGCCTGCCAAAGGAGCACAGTCTTCGGGATGATCTCGAAGAAGGTGACTGCGAGCATAAATCCTGCCCCGAGGGCTAGAAGATACCGCAGAAATCGCTTGTAATCCCGATGAAGCCTGGACGGAAAAAGAATCATGCCGCCAAGGAAATTCGCCAAGGCGGCCGCGACCCCAAAAACAGCCAGTTTTACAAAAACCGGGTCCATATCCTACGCAAATACTAGACTTTACCGCACTCGAAGCGGAAAGCAAACCGGCACTGCAAATGACGGGAGCGGACTCGGAACCCTAAATGTGCTTAAACAAAAGATTAATCAAAAATGCTTAAATTTCTTCTTGACAACCGGGCGCGCTTCGACCTAATATGCTTCTTGACACTTAGGAACGCCAAAATAACGGGATGAGGCGATCCGTAAAAAGTAAAGAAAGTGTTTAAATGGTTAAGCACTTCCCGCATCACTCAAAGCAAATAAACGCGAACCAAAATTCAGGTCTGCACCTTATGGTGTTTGCGTTACTTTTGCGTTAATTCCGGGAAATCATAGAGATATCTGACGGAGCGGTGGAGAACCGCCGAACAGTCGAAGTGTGTCAAAAATTCCTGCTCTTTGATAATGACTGAGAATACGCCGGACAAATTACATTTTACCGTGCTCAAGCTTGAAACGGTTGAGATGCTCGACGTCCGCAACGGCGGGATCTATGTGGACGCGACGCTCGGGCTGGGCGGCCATGCCGAGGCTATCCTGCAGGCAAATGATGAGGTCCGCTTGATGGGTATCGACCAGGATGGGGAGGCTCTTAGATTTGCCAGAGAGCGCCTGCAGCCCTTCGAAGGCCGCACAACGTTCGTAAGTTCAAATTTCTCAGAGATCAGAAACGTATTGCATGAGGCAAAGGCCGGAGAGGTTGACGGGATCGTGGCCGACCTTGGGGTTTCATCGCTCCAGCTCGACAGTGATGAACGCGGCTTTAGCTTTCGGTTTGATGCACCGCTTGATATGCGAATGGACGCCTCGTCCGAAGGCCCAATGGCCTCGGAGCTCCTGGCCGAACTCAGCGAAGTGGAGATCGCCGACATCATATATAGGCACGGTGAAGAAAGATTCTCCCGGCGAATTGCACGCTGGATAGTTGAGCGACGAGAAGGCGGCACGCCGATACGAACGACAAAGGAACTGGCCGACCTCGTTGCACGCGCGGTCAGGCGAAAACCAAAGGACAAGATCCATCCCGCAACGCGGACCTTTCAAGCCTTGCGGATAGCCGTTAACAGAGAACTTGAAATTCTCGAACAATTTCTGATCGACGGTATTGATAGTTTGAAAACAGACGGAAGATTTGCGGTCATTACCTTTCATTCATTGGAAGACAGGATCGTAAAGCAAACATTCCAGCGGCTTGCGGGCAAATGCTTTTGTCCGCCGCGAATGCCTAAATGCATTTGCGGGGCCGTTAAGAAGATCGAGATCGTCACGCGAAAGCCAATAGTGCCCGGCGATGACGAGATACAACAGAATCCAAGATCCCGAAGCGCGAAGCTGAGGGTTGTACGACGGATAGCCGATCAATAGATGCCCCTTAGGAAGCTCCATATGAAAAACTTTACCCCTCGCAAACCCCGCACCACGAGCCTTTCGATGAAAGGTATCGGGACCCTTCCGTTGAGCTATTTGGTCGTACTGGCGATCTGCGGCTGCGTTATCGCCGCTGGTTTTTTGCTCGCCGCCCGCCAACACTTCATGTCGATGGATCTTGGAATGAAAAATTCGAAGCTGCGCAAACAGCTTGAGGACCTGGAGACGGAGCAGCGCCGCCTTGTGCTCGCCCGCGAGGTCGCCCTTTCGCCGAAAGAGATAACGAGGACGGCGCGTGATCTGGGATTTGTAGATACGCTGGAACAATCGCTTGCGGTACCAGTACCCGTTGTTAATGTTTCCGCTCCCGAAACACCGAAGGCGGCCGTGGTTAAAACCTCAGCACCGGCCGGCGTTCCGGTATTGACGAAGACCGCATACCAGCGGCCGGTGCCGGCCGTCGCAAAATCTGAACCGGCGAAAAAGGCCGATGCCAAAAAGCCTTCGCGCAATGGGTAGAAGATGGTTCGCAAATTTTCCCAAGCTGGTACTGAATTGTTGAAGGAATAGATCCGAGATGGCACGTCGAGCACGCCCGAAAAAGAGAACCGCCCCGAACCTAAGACAAACCGCATTCACACGTTTCATGCTGATAGTCGCCTTTCTGGTCCTATGGATGGGCGGTATTAGTGTGCGCCTCGTCCATCTTCAGGTCAGCAAGCACGAGTGGCTGAAGGAAAGGGCCGAGAGCCAGCGCGTTGACGTGAAGAAGAGCAAGCTTCCGCGCGGGGCGATCTTTGACCGCAATGGCCGGGCGCTGGCGATGAGCGTGCGCGTAAAAACGCTCTACGCCGATCCGACCGAGATCGAAGATATAAAGGCAGCGGCAAAGGCCATTGCCAAGGTGACGGGTGCACAGGAAAAAGACCTGGCAGCAAAGCTCGCATCGGCGAAAGATGGCGAACGCCGTTTCATGCCGCTGATGAAAGGGCTTGATGAAGAGTCGGCGCAGAGGATAAACCGGGCCCTTGACGACCCGCTTCTAAAGAAAGCTGACTCACCAAATTTTCCCGGCCTGCATTGGCGCGATGACCAGCGGCGGACCTATCCGTATCAAACGCTTGCCGCCCACGTTATCGGCTTTAGCAACGCGGCCGGTGTCGGCCAGGCGGGCATAGAGCAATCGCAGAACGATATTCTCTACGGCTCGGTCATAAAGAAAGTTCAGGAGCGCGACCGGCTCGGCCGGGTCTATGACGAAACAGTCTCAGAAAAAGAACCGCCCAAAGATGTTGTGCTGACGATCAGTATGCAGATCCAGTTCATGGCCGAACAGGCTCTGCAACGCGCCGTGACAAATTCGCAGGCAAAGGCGGGAATGGCGATAGTCATTGATAACAAGACCGGCGAGATACTAGCGCTGGCAAATTATCCGACCTTTGATCCAAACAAGCTGAACGAGATAACGCACGAGAACCTGTCAAACGCGGCCGTGCAGCAGGTGTATTCTCCGGGTTCCGTATTCAAGCTGATCACATATAGTTCCGCGCTCGAGAAAAAGCTGATCACACCCGATGGCGAGATCGACAGCGGCAACGGAACAATAGAGGTTGCGGGCCACCGTTTTCGCGATTCGCACGGAATCGGGCGGGTGAAATATTCCAAGGCGTTTGCCCATTCGAGCAACGTCTGTGCGATCAAGACCGGGATGCGGGTCGGCAAGGAAGATTTTTACAATGAGATACGGAATTTCGGGTTTGGACAGCGGACCGGGGTCGAACTTCCGGCTGAAACCAACGGCATTGTCCGAAAGCTGGAGCGTTGGAACGGCGACTCGCTGGCTTCGATGTCGATCGGATATGAAATTGGTGTGACCGCGTTGCAAATGGCAACTGCTTTTGCCACGATAGCTAACAACGGAGTTCGCGTCCAGCCTCACGTAATCAAGGAGATCAGGCAGTCGAACGAAGAAGTTGTGTCCACAACGCAGGCTGAAAAGACCGCAGTTGTCAGCCCTGAGACCGCGCGCGATATGACCACCATGATGCGGCAGGTGGTGATCGACGGGACCGGCAAGCGGGCACGGCTGAACGGCTATGCTGTTGCCGGAAAAACGGGAACCGCGTGGAAGTTCGATGAGAAGCTGAAGAAGGTAAGTTCGTCGAAGTATGTGTCGTCGTTCATCGGCTTTGCGCCGGCCGACGATCCGGCGGTGACGATCGCGGTCGTGATTGACGAGCCGAAGGTCGGCGGCCGCGACGGCGGTCAGGTTGCTGGGCCGGCGTTCCGCGAGATCGGGCAACAGGTTTTGCCGGAGCTGGGTGTAAAACCGGAAAATGAGTTGGTGGCAGAGGCCGATACCGAGGACGTGCCTGAAATGCCCGTTGGCGGCCCGTCGGTTGAGGAATTCAATCCGCTTGTGCCTGATCCGGCGACACCGGAAAATGCGGCACCGCCGGCCAAGGCGAAACCCTCTTCGGCGGCTCCGATGAAAACGGATCGGCCGGATCGCAAACCGGCGCCGGACGTCAAGCCGCCAGCCAAAATTAAGACGGAGCCAAAGAAGAAAACTTGAAGCTTAAGACCGCCATTGAATATATGAACGCTGCGGCAACGCATCATGATCCCGCCTTGTACGACGCCGAGATCGCATCCATCGTAATCGACTCTCGCGAAGTGCGGGCGGGCGATGTCTTTTTCGCTTTGTCACAGCCGGATTACGCAAATAATGGCTTCAATGGTGATTTTGAGGATGCAACAAAGTTTGTCGTGCCGTCGCTTGACAATGGTGCGATCGCATGCGTTGTCCGGCATGACAGGTTCGAGGAATATCGGACCGAACTTGAACCGCATGTGGACAAACTTGTCTTTGTCGACGATACGATCAAGGCCCTGCAGGACCTTGCCCACGGTATCTATCTTGGCTGGAACAAGCCGGTCATCGCGATCACCGGCAGCGCCGGTAAGACGACCGCAAAAGAGTTGACGGCGCATGTCCTCGAAGCGCGTGGAGCCAAGGTCCTTCGGAACATAAAGAATTACAACAACGGGCTAGGGCATCCGCTGACGGTGCTGAACCTGGCAAAGGACGATTCGTACGATCTCGCGGTCCTCGAAATGGGAATGTCCACTCCCATGAACGAGATCCAGCGGTTGTGCCGAATAACCCCGCCGGACGTATCGGTTGTGCTGAACGTTCTGCCCGTGCATGTCGAACATCTGGGCTCGATCGACAATGTTGCGCGGGCAAAAGCTGAGATCGTCGAGGGAATGAAAGACGGCGGAACCGCGATCCTTAACGCCGACGACGAACGTGTTGCCGCAATGAGCGGCCTAAGCAAAGGCAACGTAGTGACCTACGGAACAGGTTCGAATGCCGATGTCCGGGCGGTCAATATATCTTTCCCGCGATTTGGTGAAACAAGGTTCGACCTGGTCACGCCGAACGGCACCGCCGCCGTGGATTTTCCGCTCAACGGACGCCACAATATTTTGAATGCGCTTGCGGCCGCAGCGGCGGGCTACACTTTTGGAATGACGGCGGCCGAGGTCGCGGCTGCTCTTGCTTCGGTCGTGCCGCCGCCGCAGCGTGGCGAAGTTTTGCATTTTAACAACGGCTTTACTGTTGTGAATGATTCGTACAACTCGAATCCGGCTGCTTTGTTGTCGATGGTCGCCACTTTGATCGAAGGCGGCGGATCAGCAAAGCGAAAGATCGTGGTTGCCGGCGAGATGCTTGAACTCGGTGACGATGAACGATCGATCCACAGACAGGTCGGAGAAGAGATCGCTGGGATGGGCGTCGATAAACTGATCGGCGTTCGCGGGCTTGCAGAAGAACTTGTTGCAGGAGCGAGGGATGCAGGCCTGGCCGATGCCGAGTTCGCCGAAGATTCGGACGCCGCGGGGAGCCTTTTGCTTGACCAGATAAGGGAAGACGATCTGGTCCTGGTAAAAGGTTCGCGCGGCGTCCGAACCGAAAAGGTCATTGAAAAGCTTTTGGAAAAGTTCGAATTTGAGGATAAAGACTCGGCGACGGAGTAAGGTTCCAGCAGAGACGAACGAACCAGCGTTGGAGCCGATCAGCGAAATTCGCAAATGCTTTATTACTTCCTATACCAATGGATCTTTCGCGAGTTTGGGCAACCGAGCGAATCAGTACTTTTCAGGGGCCTTAACGTTTTTCAGTACGTTACTTTCCGCACCGCAATGGCGACGGTGACGGCATTGCTGATCTCGCTGCTGTTTGGCGGGAAAGTTATTAGAAAGATCCGATCTTTGAATGTGGGGCAGGAGATACGTGAGGAACTCTCAGCCGAGCATCAGGCAAAGAAAGGCACGCCGACAATGGGCGGCATTCTTATCCTGGGTGCGGTGTTTATTTCAACGGTGCTCTGGGCACGGCTTGACAGCGTTTTTCTCTGGCTGGCATTGGGGGCCACGATGTGTTTCGGCGCGGTTGGATTTGCCGACGATTACATAAAGATCGTGAAAAAGCGCAGCCTCGGGCTGACCGGAAAGCAAAAGTTGGCCGGGCAACTCCTGACGGCCGTCGCTGTTTGGGCCGTACTGTATTTTTTTACGAACTACAGTTGGAATCTGAGCATTCCGTTCTTTAAGGCAACGGCCGAAGCTAATCCGATGTTGGGCGTGACCTATGTCGGGCCGATCATCTATCTGATCTTTATTATCTTTGTTCTGCTTGGATCGTCGAACGCGGTCAACCTGACGGACGGAATGGACGGGCTGGCGACGAGCATCACGTTCGTTGCGATGTCGGCACTGACTGCTTTAACGTACGTCGCGAGTGATAAGCGATGGGCCGAGTATCTCGACCTTACGCACAACCCATCGTCGGCGGAGCTAACGATATTCTGCGGTGCAATGGTCGGTGCAAGCCTCGGGTTTCTTTGGTTCAACGCTCCACCCGCTGAAGTATTTATGGGCGATGTCGGGTCGCTTGCGATAGGCGGAGCGCTTGGGACAGTCGCCATTTTGACCAAGCAGGAGTTTCTTCTGCCATTTATCGGCGGCATCTTTATCATCGAGGCCGTGTCGGTGATGCTTCAGGTTTCGTTCTTTAAATTTACACGGCGGACCGGCGGTGTCGGCAAACGGATATTTCTCCAGGCACCGCTTCATCACCACTTTCAACTTGCCGGGTGGAAGGAGCCGAAGATAGTATTTAGGTTTTTAATTGTGGCGATCTTGTTCGCCCTGCTAAGTCTATCGACACTAAAATTGCGGTAATGACAGTGGTCCGTTGCGAGCGATGGAGATCAGAGGGGAAAAGGCTCTTGTTTTAGGTGCGGGAAGATCCGGGATCGCATCGGCGCGGTTTTTGGCGGAGCATGGTGCAATTGTCGCCCTCCATGACACAAAAGATATCGAGGCATGGACCGAAGCGGCTCGTTCTTTGAAAGAAAGTCATAACGTGGGTTTGATCTCGGGCCAACTGCCGTCGTGGCTGCTCGATCAGATAGGACTTGTGGTCATTTCGCCCGGCGTGCCGACAAATACGATACCGGCGCGATATGTTGATCGGAAAGACGGGCTTGTTATCGGCGAGATTGAGCTCGCATATCGATTTCTCAAGGGCAGGATTGTTGGAATAACCGGATCGAACGGAAAAACGACTACGACGACCCTGATCGGTGAACTGCTGAAAAATGCGGGGATCGTGACCCAGGTCGGCGGAAATATTGGGACTCCGCTGTTGAATATTGCGGAAACTTCGACCGACGATAGCTGGACGGTGGTCGAACTTTCAAGTTTTCAACTTGAAACGATAAAGGAATTTCATCCGAACGTTGCGATATGCCTGAACGTCACGCCTAATCACCTCGACCGGTACGATTCGTTCACCGATTATGCCGCG
>CAUJFK010000008.1 GCA_963169175.1 Acidobacteriota bacterium
AGCCGGTCAGGCCCGGAATGATGATAACCGGCGTCTTCCCCGTAACGGACGGCACCGACTTTAACGTCGTCTGGCCCGACGCCGCAAAGGCCACGCATAGGAGAAGAACGCACAATTTCAGCCCATTGTTCATTCGAAAGATATGCATATGTCCTTTTGATGCACGATTTCCGCGTTTCGGCCAAGGCAAATGCCGATACGTGATCTTAACACCCTGCACAAGCGGGCGTTGAAACCGACAGCAAATGAGGCCGCCCTCAATCGCGGCGCAATTTCGTAGTGGCGGAAGATACCATTGTGTATTCCGTTCCGCGCCAAGCGATCGTGACAGAAAAAAGCGCTGCAAAACAATTGACCAAAAATATTAACGGTGTGAACAAAGTGAGGATCATTTGGCTAGCCAATTGACGCTCCACAGCAGCGAACGATAGAACAAGCCGTATTGCCCGCGATCTAAGCCACGCCTTGCCAATGCTGAGCATGACAACACAGATAAGCGTAAACAAACCCGACACCCAAAGAACTCTTCCAATAGGAGAAAATGCGACGATCAATATCGACGCAGCCATTACCAGGTTAAACAGGCCTGAACCAAAAAATGACTTGAGCCACAGGCCGCGGGCATAAACCCGCGTTATCTTCATTTGCCGGTTGGTAAACTCAAAAAGGCCGGCGGCGGAACATCGGCCCGCGGATGCGACTATCGCCTTCGGAACAAACCAGATCGGAAGGCCCGTCTCTTTCAGGATCCGCGTAACAACAAAGTCGTCGGATAACGTGCCCCGCCACTTATCGCGAATATCGAGCCGCTCAAAAACCGCGCGCCGTATCGCTGTCGAGCCGCCCCAGCAAAAATTTGAGCCTGTATCCGGCCCAAGTGCCGACGCGATAGAAGCATTCCATGCCGAACGAAGTTCGGTCGCGAGATCCGATTGTTCCGCGACAAACCAGCGATATCCCGTCGCCGCCCCGATGCTTTTATCTTCAACCGCGGCGACAAGCGACCGCAGCCAATCTTCTGCTGGACGCACGTCGGAATCTACAAAAACAAATACCTCCGAGCGATCATCGGCATGCAGAACGGCTTCACGCAAATTCTCGACCTTTTGGCCGGACTCAACGGCCAAAGGAGCAACGACCGACTTTGTGCTCACCGCCCCTTCGCGAGCAATTTCCCTTATCGCTCCCATGGCCCGATCATTAGCGTCGTCAACCACAAAGACCACTTCGTATAAAGGATAGTTTTGAAGCATCACAGCTTCGAGATTTTCTCTGAGGCCTTCGTCAAGACCTTTGCACGGAACGATCACGGTCGCAAAGGGAGTTTGATCCGTTATCGGCTTTGCGAGTTCCTGTTTGAAATATTTCACATACTCCAACCCGCCCTGAAACGACTTGATGCTGAAATAAACAAGCAATACGGCAAATGGAAGATAGATGAAGATCATCTCGATTCAAGTATGCCGGCCAGCCGTTCCACCGTCCTGGCCGTTGCTCCGCGGTTTGCGTTCATCACCGCGGCCGCGTTCGTCCCGAGCGTTTGCCTTTCGGCTTCGTTTTCGAGCAGGCCCGAGATCGCAAGAAATAGCTCATCCACGATCTGCTCGCCCGTCTTGTCCGGCAACTGGATCAGTGCATTATTGCCGATAAATGTGCGGACCACAGCCTCGAAATTATGCGTGTGATATCCGGTTATGATCGCCTTCCCCGCGGCGGCTGGTTCAAGAATGCTCTGGCCGCCGTGCGGTATCAGCGAACCGCCGACAAAGACGAGTTCCGCCAACGGATAGACGGCACGGAGTTCACCGATAGAATCTATAATAATGATGTCTGCGTCTTTGTCTTCAGCGGTATCGGGGTCAGTCCGACGTTTATAGGAATAGCGCGGCCATTCGCACGCCGGGTCGCGGCGGAAATCGCTGACAAGTTTTTCCACCGCCGCAAAGCGTTCCGGGTGGCGGGGAGCGATCAGCAGGCGTGGCTTAATTCTGCCTTCTGCGGCCGCCGCCGAACAGTATGCTTCCAGTACCCAGCGTTCCTCAGGTTCGTGCGTGCTCGCGGCAACTATCAAAGGCCGGGAAGGCGAATTTTCAGATCTCAGATCTGATATCTTAAATCTTGTGTCAAGGGCGTTGGTTGCCACACGGTCCGTGTCATTCAGTTCCAGATCGAACTTCAAATTTCCGGTGACAGCAACGCGGGCCCGGTCCATGCCGAGTGACACTATTCGCCCCGCATCGTTGTCGCCCTGCATAAGGGCAAGGTCAACGCCATCGAGAACTTTTTTGATGACCGGTCCGATCAATGAATAGCGGCGGGCGGACCGCTCGGACAGCCGTCCGTTTACGATGACCACGCTTGCTCCGGCTCGCTTCGATTCGCTAATGAGCCGCGGCCAGATCTCGGTTTCCATCAGAAGAATGATGGACGGCCGGTAATGCTCAAGGGCTTTGCGGACGCTGAATTTCCAATCGAACGGAAAGTAAAAGACCGCTGCGGCCTTTCCGGCAAAGATCTGTACGGCAAGTTCCTGTCCTGTTTTCGTAGTGGTCGAAACGATCAGCCGGTGCTGGGGAAATCTAGCGAGTATAGCGTCAACCAACGGACGTGCGGCATTTGTCTCACCTACCGAAACGCAATGCAGCCATATCACCGGACGCCCGTCGTGTTCGAATGCAGGATAGTTGCCAAGGCGTTTTCTGAACCCGGCGGCGTATTTTGCGCGCCGCAGCATGAAGAGCGGCAGCATCAGCGCGAACGCCAGGGAAAGAACAATGGAATAAACAAACAGCATTGCAGAAACACGACCAGCAGCCTGTTTCGAGTTTCGAGTTCCAAGTTCCAAGTTCACGAAACCTGAAACCTTTCAAGGTCTCTAGCATTAAACCAGGAACTAGGAACAAGGAACAAGGAACTAAGCTGGCCGATGCCTTATTTCACGCGTTCCATGTACCGGGCCTCGGCCGGGTTGACACGGATCTTCTCGCCTTCCTGAATGAACGGCGGAACGTACAACGTCACGCCATTTTCCAGCGTTGCCGGTTTGTTTGAATTGGAAGCGGTCGCGCCTTTCAACTGCGGTTCGGTCGTCGTCACCGTTAGCTCCATAGACGACGGCAGTGCGACACCTATCGGCGTACCGTTGTAGAATTCGACCTCTATCTTAAGGCCCGGCATGAGCCACTGGGCCGCATCGCCGAGTTCTTCTTCGGTAAGCGCAACCTGCTCATAGTTCTCGCTGTTCATAAAATGATGGTGCGTACCGTCCGAATACAGATACTCCATCTTGTGCTGCTCGAGCGTTATCTTTTCGAGGGTATCGTTCGACCGAAAGCGGTACTCGAACGAGTTCCCGGTCAGCAGGTTCCGCAGCCGGGCCTGTACCATTGCACGCAGGTTGCCGGGCGTATGATGGTGAAATTCCATTACCTTAACAGGTGAACCTTCGTGCAGGATAACCATCCCTTTTCTTATATCGTTTGCCGAAATTGCCATGTAAAATTAAGTTCGATCTCCGTTTGTTTGGATACGCAGAATGCAAGCCAGATAGTCTAGCGGAAATCGGGTGAAAAGTGAAAGTACCGCCGTCGTTTTTACTCTCAAGATCATCATGCAAAGCAAGGTCGGCCGCGGCAAGGGATAGCCGTTATACTTCGATTACGCTAAAATAACCGTGTGGAAAGAATTGAAAGGCTTCTAAACAGCAACCGCCGCTGGGCGGAGGAATTGAAGGCAGACGACCCGCAGTTCTTTGAGCGGCTGAGCGAATCACAAAGCCCTGAGCTGCTGTGGATCGGCTGCTCGGACAGCCGGATCTCGCCTACATCCAGCATCGGGCTGCTGCCCGGTGAGATGTTCGTACACCGCAATGTCGCCAACCTGGTCAATCACAGCGATATGAACTGCCTTGCGGTAATGCAGTTTGCGATCGAGGTGCTAAAGGTCGAGCACGTCATCGTCTGCGGCCATTACGGCTGCGGCGGGGTCAAGGCGGCATTCGACGACGCCCGCTACGGCCTTGTTGACAACTGGCTGCGGTACATCCAGGACACGATGCACAAGCACCAGGCCGCCCTGGAGAAGCTGCCTGATTACGAAACCCGCCTGGACAGGTTATGCGAGCTGAACGTTATCGAACAAGTGATCAGCGTAGGCGAAACAACGATAGTCCAGGATGCCTGGGACCGCGGGCAAACGCTTTACCTGCACGGCTGGATCTACCGCATCGGCGAGGGCATATATCGTGACATGAAGATCACAGTACGCTCACTTGACGAGCTAAATGCAATGCGAACCGCCACCTACAAACCGGCAGAAACACGACCAGCAGGGAGTGTGCCCGCCTGAGGCAGAAACACGACCGGTAGGGAGTGTGCCCCCGGTCACGTACAAATTATCGGCAGAAACACGACCGGTAGGGAGTGTGCCCCCCGGTCACGTACAAATTATCGGCAGAAACACGACCGGTAGGGAGTGTGCCTCTCGGTCACGTACAAATTATCGGCAGAAACACGACCGGTAGGGAGTGTGCCCCCGGTCACGTACAAATTATCGGCAGAAACACGACCGATAGGGAGTGTGCCGGCTTAACATACTGGGCAGAAACACGACCAGCAGGAAGTATGCCCGCTTAGAATTCGAGATGACCAAACCCTCAAATCAAACCCAGCCCACGCCCGTGTCCAATCTCCGCCTTACAGCCAGTGTCCTGGCCGTTCTCGCCGTGTTTTCTTTCACCGTCACGGCCCAGATGTCACGCAAGCCCTCGCCCACGCGCGAGCCGGCCGGTGCAATGGACAAAAGGCCGGATTCGAAGAAGAATTCCCTGCTGAAAATTGATTCCCGCGAAGAGTTCGACTCCATCGCACGCGTTTATCATCAGAACACGCCCTACGCCCTGCCGCACGTCATGTTCGTGATCGACCGCAGGGCAAAGAACAAGGTCTATTTCATTAACTCCCAGCGATACAAATTTCATAAGGATTTCCTTCTGGCTACGTACCTTGTACCGCGCGGGGCCGACGTTTTTACTCCGATTTACATTGACGCCGACCGCCGCTTCATTGTCGGCACTATTGCCTGGCAGAACCCTGTCGATAAATTTACGTGGGAACTTTGGGAAGGCGACCTGGCAACGCCCGAACTGATCAAGGCCGCGAATGACGCGATCAATTCACGCTTTTTTGAAAAGGTCTTTTATAAGCCGAACTCGATCCGTCAGGAAGACGCCTCCGCAAACCTCGGCATTGACCGGGTCCTGCAGGATGAGCTTAATCGGAATCAGGAGTATCTTGCCCTTAACACCGGCACCGCTGTCGGACGCATTCACATCATCGACAAGCTCGACGACACGGTCGAGATCGGCGATAACGAAATAATTGTCCTCAAGGAATTGCCGCAATCCCTGCCGCCGGTCCGCGGAATAATTGTTGCAAAGCCATCGTCTCCACTTTCGCACATCAATATCCTGGCAAAGGGCTGGAATATTCCAAACATTTATATAAAAGACGCCGACAAGCTACTTCGCGACTACGACACATACGTTTACAAACTCGATGCCTCGATGACCGACTATAAGTTGGAGCGGGCATCGCTTGATGACCTCAAGGACAAATACGCGTCACCCGGCCAGGTAATACCGCCCGTCGATCTAACCGCCAAACGCCTTGCGGGCCTGCGTGAAATGCGTGCGAAGGACAGCATTCGCTATGGGTCAAAGGCCGCCAATCAGGGTGAAATGATCCGGGCACGCATGCCTGGCGTTATCATCCCGGATGGGTTTTCGATCCCGTATTATTGGTACGACAAATTCATGACGGACAACGGGTTCGACCGAAAGATCGACGATTGGCAGAACGATCTGCAGTTTGTCCATAACCCGCGTGTTCGCCGGCAGCGGCTTGAAGAGTTTCGCAACGCGATCCAAAAAGCGCCGTTCGATCAGGCCCTACGCACGGAAGTGATCAGCCGATGGCGCACACAGCTTCGCGGCCGGCCGGTGTTTGTCCGCAGTTCTTCAAATTCAGAAGACCTGCCGAATTTCAGCGGTGCCGGATTATATTCAAGCGTCGCCAATGTCCGTCAGGCAGACAAGCTGATAGACGCGGTCAAGAAGGTCTGGGCCTCGCTCTGGAAATTTGAGGCGTACGAGGCCCGCGTCCGAAACTATATCAGCCAGAACGATGTTTATATGTCTGCCCTCGTCCAACTCGGCGTGGATATGCAAAAAGGCGGCGTGATGATAACAAAAGACCCGTTCGATAAACAGAGCGAAGACGCCGTTTATATCAGCGCCGTCTGCGGGCATAACTCGAAGGTCGTTGACAATAGCGGCCTGCCGGAACAGATATTATTCAATCCGAAGTCCAATTCGGTAATCGTTATGACGCTCTCGCAACAGGAGAACGCCCTGGCCTTTGACGAAAATGGCGACCTTAAGGCAACCACCGACAAATGTGCAAATGCGCAGAGGCGGGTTCTCAGCGACCTTCAGGCCCGTGCGTTAGCAAGGGCAGCTATCCGAATTCGAAGCGTCTTCGGCGGAAAGAAGGAGCAGGATATAGAATGGGGCATCCTTAACGGCAAAATTTATATAGTTCAGGCAAGGCCGTATATAGATAAGAATTAACTGTCCGCTATCAACTAACCGGCTTTCCACTGTATTCTATTCGTTCCAGCGAATGGCCGATCGTTGACACAGGACCAGGTCAGGAAAGTTATGAAGACATCATTTCTACTTTTTGCCGCCGCGCTAGCTGCGGCGGGGTGTACATCAAACCAGGCCCCGGTTTCGCAAAATACGAACGCCGCCACGCCTGCAAATTCCGGACGGCCGCAGTCGGTCATCGCCCACACGACCGAAAATCAACCGCCTCCATCGAGTTCGAATTCAGAGCCGGGCAAATGGTCCGCGAGCGGCGATCCGGTCGATACCGCCAAATTTGACGGCACGATCGCCGAGGCCGAGAAGATGGTCAAGAGCAAACCCGACGACGCGGCGGCGAAAAAGCTCCTCTCCGAGGCCTATTACGACCGCGGCGACGCTTTGACCAAAGCCCGTCAGTACGCTTCTGCATTGGGCGATTACCGCCGGGCCCTCAAATACGACCCGGAAAACCAGGAAGCCAAGGATTGGATCGGCCAGATCGTCAATATCTATAAGATGTTGAAAAAAGATCCGCCGAAAGAGGGCGAAGAACCGCCGCCACTGCCGTTCAAAAAATAGAAAATTAAGTGCTGCGGACTTTGTGGAATCCGCCATTTCACTGTAAACTTTAAGTTTCGCAATGAGCGATGAGACCGGACAGGGTGCGCCCGCTGACAATACCGT
>CAUJFK010000009.1 GCA_963169175.1 Acidobacteriota bacterium
CCACCCGCTCCAGTACCAACATCGCCTCTCGCTCCTTCTTGCTCATCCCAAATGTCCCTTCCTCGCCCATCTGATACCCCCTTTATAGGCATCTTCTCAGCCACCGCCACACTAGGACATTTCTATGGAGTTCCAATAGGACATTTTCTCGGAGTTCCTACAATACTCGAAAAACGCGCTTGACCCAAATTCATTTTTTTTTTAAGATTAGGGCGATACCATCTTTTTCTCTAGCGTTGCGAGTCGACGGACGCCGAGAAACTACATATCAGACAACAACTCGGGAGGATTTTATGTCGCTTAAAAAACGTGCGAATTGGGTTCTTTCAGGTTTGGGATTGTTGACAGTCGCTATTTCATTTGTTTTCGTGTTCTCAACTCCAGTCTTTGCCGCTTGCTCAGCATCTGTAAACTGTGCTGGCGGCGGGTCAGTAAGCTGTAATTGCCCTGGTGACGGCACCTGTCATTCCGATAGTGACGCCGGTACTGTCATTTGCACCTGCGGTGGGCAAACTCCTTCGAAATCTCAGTGTGGTGGCCCGATCCTTGACTAGCGAAAGGACGGAATGAGTGGTTCTATCGTAGCGGGTTCCCCGTTCGGTATTCCATTTTGAGGTCGTCATGCAGTCATTATTCGACAAAATAACGCAAAACTTAAGCCAGCTTGCTCTGGCGACGGTCGGACTCGCATTGATTGTTTCAAATGTGTTGTTAGTCGTCGAAAATCGTCGGGTCAAGAACAGTCTGGCGCAGAGCAAAAAATTTGTCACGGATGTTGGTTATCGTTTTTCCGGGTTAACGGCTCGGACGCTTGACGGAAAGGAAGAATCATTATTCTTTTCGCACGACGGCAAGCAAACATTTTTATTTGTCTTTCGCCCATCATGCGGATATTGTTTGCAACAATATCCGTACTGGCAGTCGCTGATTAAGAGTGTCGACCACGAAAAATGGAGGATTGTCGCAATTACATCAGAAATGGATACGGATGTGATACGGAAACATCTGGAAGACAATGGTTTAGGTGGACTCGACGCCCGGACCATGCCGGCTGACGAGATGGCTGCCGCTCGGTTGGGATACACTCCGATGACATTACATGTCAATTCCGATGGTTTTGTGATCAGGGTGTGGCCTGGTTTATGGACTGGAGGGTTTGATCTGACCAATTGAATAATTCCTTGGAACTCCGCCGTAGCTATTGTGTGTAAAATTTCGGAGGCCATATGCGCAAAGTACTTTTAGTCGTGTTGTTCGTTTTCTCGCCGTTGATTTCAATTGGGCAAAGGACTCCATCAGCCGATATTGGTCAACGTGCTCAGCTTCGCATAAGGAAGCAGATAATGATCAACGAACTAGAAAATCAAATCAAGGAAGTTCGGGTCGCAGCCGCACGGGTTTTGACACTTTACAAGCTAGCCTCATGGCTCTGGGAGAAGGACAAGGACGACCTAGGGAAAGCCGAAGCACTAGCGGTTTCGGCGGTAGAGGACCTTGTTAAGAATCGGGACGAAATTCCACAAGTATATCGCAGTCCTTTACTGTCAGGACTTCTAGGGTTGCTGGAAAGACATGCTCCGGAGACTGCTCGCAAGTTACGAAAAAAGCACGATCTCGATTTGGCCGACAGTTCCGTTTCCCTTCTTGAGCCGAGGGGTGCGGAAAAGCGAGCAGTTGATGAAGCAATTACTTCGATTTTTTCCGCCGATAGAAACGATGTCAGATTGATAATTCTCCTAGGAGAATTACAGGAGCGCCGCTCGGCTGAATTCGTACGACTTGCTGAGGCTATTGTAGCCGCGGAAGAAAGTACTAGAATTCGACTTCCGGTAAGTAGCCTCATTTTGTTATCGGGTTATTATGTCGAACAAACACTTCCCCGGCAGCTAGAGAAACGATTCCTCACGATTGCTGTCAATCGTTCAGCTGAAGCGGGAAGGATGGCTGACGGCGACGTCTCGGGGTTCTTTGATCTTCTTGGACGGAATTTGCCCGCAATCTCCGCTAGATTTCCTGAGCTTTTGTCTGAAGCAACTTTGGCAAACGCAGTTTTATCGTCTCGAGTTTCACTAGAAACACGGGAATCTCGCGCAAGAAACGAAAGGATAGACAATAGTCCCGACCCGCTTGAAACGTTAGTAGCCGAGGCAGACCAAGCGAAGCTTCCCTCTTTGAAGTATGAACTGTACATGAGGGCGGCGCGGCTCGCCCTAAAGTTGAGGAAGTACAAACGCTCTGTCGATCTGATATTGCATTCTGCAGAGGTTGACATGTCGTCCAACTCAGTTTCTGAAGAAGTGCGGGCTAATGAACGCAATCGATTCCTTGCTGACATGGCGGCTGGTTGCCTCGATCAACAGAACGAAGAATCGGCGGATTATGCAATAAAGAAGCTGCCTGACCCGATCTTAAAAGCAGAACTGCTGATCAAAAAGAGCAAATATTTTATCAAGGCAGGTGATGTGGTTGCAGCAAATGCGGAACTTGATCAGGCAACTAAGTTAGCGGCCAATATTGAAGATTTATCAAGGCGAGCTTCTGTGCTGCTCAACATGCTTACCTTAGCTCAAAAACTTGATCCGGCGCGAATGTACGAAATTAACCGGAGTGCCGCCAAATCTATCAATGCGCTGCAGGTTCCCAATAAGAAGGATGAAGAAACAGACACAGAGAACTACAAACTGTATGTTACAAAAATAATGGTGGTCAACTGGAACTTACTTCCTACCGTTTCCGAGTTGTCCAACGTAGATCTAAACGGAGCAGCGGACCTAGCAAATAGGATCGAGAAAAAGGAAATTAAAATTCTTGCCGATTATATTATAACCGTTCGCACCATCGAGAATTTTCGTACCGAAGCGAAAACGAATAAAGCGGCTGTGGCTACGAGGTAACGTTCTGCTTCCCTTGCTGTCATTTCCTCGCACTCGTTTCACGTACCGAACTCAACACCCATTTTTCCAATCGTGCGTCCGGCAGCAAACCCTGCTCCGGGATGACGTATTGCAACCCTTCGAGACGCTTGCGCACACCTTGCTCGATTCCGCCGTATGATAGCAGCAACGGAACGATCAGAACCCGGTTTCCTTCAGCCGAAGCAGTTTCCACGACCTTTCGAAGCTCAGCCGTCGCGTTCGAACGGATCGGGTCTGGCGCATCGTCACGCACCGTCAGATATTCGATCCGCTTAAATTTGTGCCCGGCCGCCATCTGTTTCGCCAACGCCGCCATATCGCCAAGCCACAGGTTGTTCTCTTCTTCTTCGACCGGGCCATGAGCGACAAGAACCACAACTTCATTTGCCGGATCTTTACTAATGGCGGCCGCTCGTGACATAAGGATCTCCGCAACCAACGGATGACGATCCAGCGCCGGCAGCATACGAATGCCGACCGAACTCTTGATCGGCGTGGTCGGGTCAAAGGATTTGTCCGCCGCCAAATGAGAATCATGCCCGCCGTAGCCGTGGTCCATTTTTGCAAAACTAGCAAGCGCCGCCGGAGCATCCTTTCTAAGTCCAAGCAGATATTCGGTCGAAGTGATCACCGAGCTATGCGACGAAACAAACAACGGCACCGCCACGATCTCCGTCACTCCGCGTTTGACCAGCCTGTCCGCCGCATCCTGAATATTCCGTTTCGTCGCCATCCCAAACGCCACCTCGACCGGCATCACCCGATCAACCGCCGCCGCGATCTTCTTCACTTCCTCATTCCAATTCTCCTTCCCGCCATGCGCCAGCAAAAGAATGCCTGTCCCGGAACCGCCAGCCTTCTTCACCGCCTGAGCATCCTGCCCGCCATGATGATGCTGCCCAAATATCCCAAGCGACATTACGACAACTGTAAGTAAAGAAAATGCAAAATGCCTTATCGTGTTAATTAACATACGTATCTATTTTTTGAAATTGAAATTCGTTTTCATTTAAAGATTAGGAAACGTGGCAACTCTTGTCAACTTGGAGTCCCACTGTTCAGCCGCTCATCCTCCTTGGTATCCGACCGAAGAAATCGACCAGGACCGCAGATTTCAAATTGATTCAAAGCCGAACAAGCCCATGAATTTCATAAAAAACCCAACACGTATTAAATATCAGCCTACAAATAGAAAACCCGTTCATTTCTGAACGGGTTTTCTATTATTGTAAAACCGTCGGATACCTACTTTCCCGCACCCTGACGATTCGATATTGTCGAAATTCCGTTTATTCAAATCGGGTTGCAGATTGGGTTCCGCAGGCAATTGGGATAATGTTGCCGTCGATGTGAAGTTCTGTCGTATCGGTCGAAGTGTAACTGTTGCCGTCATACGAAAGCCTAACGGCTGAACGAAGAACATTCGTACCTGCGAAACTGCGGTCCGGGTTGAAGTTTAACCATCTGAAGGATGCTGAATAATCTCTTCCCCTCCCTCGGCTCCATACGCCGTGGCCGTGCAGGCGTGTCAGGCCGGGAGCACCAAGGTCGCTCTCGTCCATCGTGCCGCCCTGATTGTATGTTGCCATTGCCGGAAAGCTGAAGATCGCGCCGCCGGTCTCGCAGTTTCGGACTGTCACCACGACATCCCACGAACCCACCAGGCTATTCCCTTGTCGTACATTTTCCTGTGGCGAAACCAAAACCTGTGCCGTTACAGCCAAGGCAGTGACCAATAGCGCTGCAACGCCGATAACTATGAAGATCTGCTTTTTCATTTCTTTTTTTCCTCTCTGGTTTTTTAGATTTCAGCAAAAAGTGCTTTACTCTTGGCTGATGAGTGGCATAATCACAAAACACAATCCTGAAATTCTTTAGAAACGGCCTGAAATCTTTGTGAATTTTCTGAAAAGCGGTGATGAATAAGGTTCAAACTCAAATTTATGAATTTGCCACATTCCGTGTTGATGCCGGCAAACGCCTACTGACAAAGGCTGACGGTGAACCTGTCCCGCTTACTTCGAAAGTCTTCGACACGCTTCTTTATCTTTTGCGGCATTGCGGAAAAGTTATTGAAAAAGACGAGCTGATGCGCGAGATATGGACGGATTCGATAGTCGAAGAAAACAATCTCAACCAAAACATCTCCATTTTACGCCGTGTTTTTGGCGAAAAACCGGGCGAACAGCGATTTATCGTGACGGTTGCCGGACACGGTTATCGATTTGTGCCCGAAGTCTGCGAAATATCGCCGCCAGCGATCAGTGACGATAGCGCGGTGGAAGCAGTTGGTTCAGATGACGGATCTCAGCAAGTTAGCGGAAACCGGCCGGCCGGCACGCGGATTTCCGTTTACAACCATCAATGCAAACGGTTACTTGCGGCGGGTAAATTTTCTGTTGGACGGTAATACCAATACACAGGGCGACCGCGGAAGCCTTCGGTTTATGCAAATGTCCGAGACTTATGTTAGCGAGGTCCAACTCGTGACAAACGGTTTCGCTGCCGAGTTCGGGAACACGCCCGGATTGATTATGAATGTCGTTACGCCTTCCGGAACGAATAGGTTCAGCGGATCGGTCAGCTACCGTTTTCGCCGGGCAGAATTCTATTCGCGGCCATTCTTCTTTCCGGCTACAGAACTGCCGGATAATAAAGCGGATAATTACACGGCCGCGGTCGGTGGCCCGATATTAAGAGATCGTTGGCATTTTTATGCCGGTTTCGAATCCCAATACCGCGATGATAAAGCGGTCGCCGCCCGGCTTTTGACGATCCGACCGGAGGATCGTTTGAGGTTGATCGCCGCCGGCTTGTCTGCCTCGATTTTTCCGGCGGCGATTCCCGCTCTGGAAAAAGGTACCTTTTATATTCTTCGAACCGATCTGCAATTAAACAACAGAAATCGCTTTTCAGCTCGATTCAATCATTCCGACGTGCTTGGAAAGAACCTTATTCAGGGCATGGCGAATACGCTGGATCGAAGCATAGATTCGCGCGTCGCCGATAACTCGCTTGGCCTCCAGCTTGTTTCATATACACCGAAGCTATTGAACGAATTTCGATTTCAATATGCTCAACGGATAGGCGGTAATGAAAGAAACAAATTTTCCGGCGACGGGCCGTCGATCGTGATAAACGGCGTCAACGAAAAGGCCAACTTTGGCTCGCCCGAGGGCGTGGACACGTTTTTTCTGCCGCGGCGAATTACGCAGATCCAGGATAACCTTACAAGGTCAACGGCCGCGCATATTGTTAAATTCGGCGGCGGTTTTAGTTTTTATGACCACAACGAGCGGGCATCGGTATTTAGCCGCTACACATTTTCATCGATTTCGGCTTACGTCGCCGCCCGAACCGGAGCGAACCCGCGGAGTTATTCGTTTTACGACGAAACTTTTGGCGATCCGGAGGTCAATTACAAAGCAACGTTCTGGAATCTATTTTTGCAGGATGATTGGAAAGCGACTCGCCGTCTGAAGTTAAATATTGGATTGCGGTACGACCTTTACGCGATTCCTAAAGCCGATGCGGCATCGCCATTTTCGGGGTCGCGGAAATTCAAGGTCGATAAGAACAATTTTGCCCCGCGTTTTGGTGCGGCCTATGGCTTGCGCGAAGGCTCGAACCCGACCGTGTTCCGCGCCGGTGCGGGGATCTATTACGACCAGCCGCTGCTAGCGATGTATCAGCGTGCGCTCGTCAATAACGGGAATCCCAAATTCTTCACATTCAGAACGGTGACTGGCCCAACCTCGCCTGCATTTCCAAATAATTTTGGTTCGCTGCCGGCTTTGCCCCGACAAAATATAGACACGATCTCATCCGATTTTGCGACGATGTATGCGATCCATTCGCACGCCCAGATAGAACAAACCATAACAAATGACATGTCGGTCACGATCGGATTTATACGATCCGCAGGGCGACATATACCGATCTATCGAAATATAAACCCCATTAACCCAAGTACATTTTTGGCC
Source organism: Acidobacteriota bacterium (assembly GCA_963169175.1). Classification (GTDB taxonomy): domain Bacteria; phylum Acidobacteriota; class Blastocatellia; order Pyrinomonadales; family Pyrinomonadaceae; genus OLB17. Next base: position 6,899 of record CAUJFK010000009.1, read on the forward strand.
GACGGCAGGCCTGTTTTTAGCACCGCGGTAAACGCCGCGACGCGGTTGGACCCTAGATTCAATAATATTCTAATGGTCGAATCCGTCGGCGTCTCGGAGTACAACGCGTTGACGATGCAGGCGAACAAGCGTTTCTCTCGTGATCTGCAATTCAGCGTAAACTACACGCTGTCAAAAGCGAGCGATGACTCGCCGGAACAAAATATGACGACCGGAGCTATCCAGGGCTTGGTCTTGTCCGAACCGACAAATCGAGCCTTTGACAAAGGAGCTTCGTTTGCCGACCAGCGGCATACTTTTGTAATGAGCCTGATCGCCCATCCAAGGCCGGAATTTGCGAACAGCTTGCTTCGATACATTTTCAACCACAACGTCTTTGGCATAATCGCCACCGCAAATAGAGGCGAGACATTCAATATTATTTCGAACTCCGATCTGAACCGTGATGGCGTTTCAACATCCGACAGGCCAGTCGGCATCGCACGGAATTCGGGAACAACACCGCCGCAATTCGATGTCGATCTGCGTTACTCTCGCTTTATTAATTTCGGCGAGCGCTACAGGCTTGGAATATCTGCCGAGTTCCAAAACCTATTCAATACGAACAGCATCGTCGGATTCAACAATGTCTCGGTATCGACAAACCCAACAACCGGAGAAATGATCGGCCCGCTCCCCGATTTCCGCGCCCGCAATCAATCCACATCCCAAGACAGCCGCCAATTACAACTGGGCATCAAATTCACCTTTTGAAAAGTGCATCGCGGCGTCATTGAAAAAATTAAATGCCCGCTCATTGCTTAGACTGGATTTTGGATAAAGATCCGGCGACAACCAATCTTTTTTTTCCACACCTGAAAAATGCAGTATCATCGGCTCAAGCAGGCTTAACTACCGTTTTCGGGATGTGGGGAAAGCTAAATTAATTTCAGATCGGCGATCTTTTGAAAATGGCGGCGATTGAAGGTAAGGAGATCCAGGTCAAGCGTCAAACAAGTAGCAGCAATCAAGGCGTCGGCAAGCCTAAGGCCTTCGGAATGGCTATATTTCTCAATAAGATCAATCGCCTTATCGCAGATGAACCCATCCAGGCGAATGTGTTCGTAGTCTTCAAGAAACGATTTTGCCTTTGCACTTTGTCTCGTATTAGCTCCCTGAAAAAACTCGATATATGTAACGGAGTCAATGCATTTATAAACATTTTTCGGTTCTGGCAGTTGAATGTCGGGATTTCGCCAAGCGACCACACGCACGTTCGTATCAAGCAGAATACGATTCATAGTTTCAACCCGCGATCGTTCCAATTTCGAATTCGCTCGGCGCTTTCTATCGACGCTCTTATCTCGGGATCGGTCGATGCTTCGATACTATCGACCCAAGAGCGCGAGGCTTTAATCGCCGGATCGTCGTCCCATTTCTTTATGCGTCTATTGTGGCCGCTCGGTTTCTTAAAGGCCTCAACCTGCTTGCGACGCTCCTCGCCCGGAAATGCCTTCGCCTGTTTCAAAACCGCTTCAAATGTCAGTGACATAAACGAAAACGTCGTCTAAATTCTTGCACGGAATGATGGCTCAAAATAATAAAAGCCCGCTCACTTTTTTGAGTGGACTTTTCTGATATAGATCCGGCGACTACCTGATTTCCCGTTCTTGAACGGTGCAGTGTCATCGGCCCTTGAAAGGCCCTTCTGTCATATTAGGGATTAGGGTAAAACGATCCGATCCCGAAAAATAAAAAAGTCCGGGCATGAGCTGTCATATGCACTCAATTGCCGAGACCGATACGTTTGAGTAGAACATGATAGCGCGGGTCGGATCGTAATGGGTCGAGGATTGGGTCGCGCGCGAGCGTGACAAGGAGAGAGGCTCGCCGCTGGAACATTTCTTCGAATATTTCGAAAGCCTTGTCATTTTCACCCATTTGTGCAAATACTCCGGCTCGAAACATGCGTCTAATGTATGGGCCATCTATCATACCCCGCCTGACAGCCAGCCAACCGCCCGACACAAAAGCTTTCCTTATTTCGTCAGTTTCCTCCGGCATTGCTCCGGAGAATTGAATATATCGCAAGTACCATTCAAGTGCGTTACCGTAATCTTCTTTCAAGTCATACGCTCTCGATAACCAGCGGGAGGTTTCGCCATATTCAGGGTCTGTTTCGTCAACTTGCTCAAACTGTGCTATCGCTTCATCGTAGCGACGCGAATAGTAAAGGACCATCCCCCGGCAGCGCTTGTTAAACGACGTCGGAGCTATTGCGACCGCCTTGTCCATTGCTTCCAGCGCTTCCCGTTCGCGCCCGAGCGAGTTCAGCATAAATCCCAGTTCCTTTTGAGCTTCGTGATCGTTTGGGTCGAGCTCAACGGCCCGCCTGCATTCCTTTTCTGCTTCCGTGTGATCCCAATAGTATGTGGACAATATCCGGCAAAGAACTGCATGAGCATACGAGTTTGACCTGTCGATCTCGAGCGCCTTTTGTACGGCCGCACGAGCCTGAGTCATGTTTTCATGCGCAGCTGTAGCTGGGCCCCATGACATTATTACTTGTACATCTGCTTTCGCGGCATAGGCATCCGCGTAGCTAGGGTCGAGTTCAATGGCTTTTTCAAAACTCTTGAGAGCCTCATCAAAATCAACCGTGCGCCTTCTTTCAACAAGAAACCTACCGTGCTGGTAATGCTGATACGCCTCGCCGCTGATGGTAGTCGATCTCTTACCTATTGCAGCGGAGTTCGCACTTTGAAACCGAGTAAGCAACAAAATGGCGGCTCCGGTACCGGCTAATAAAAGTAGAATTGCCGCGCTAACAAATATCCAGGTTCGAGGCCAATTTCGGCGATCGGTTGAAGTTGAAAAGCCTTCGCCCTCATACGCTTCGAGGATCTCCATCGAACTGCCTACCTCACCTGATCTCAATTCCTCGGAAATTGGTTCAACCACGCCGATAGTCCGGCAGTTCCCGATCGTCTCCTTTATATCGGCGACAAAGCGATATCCCTTTGTCGGCACCGTCTCGATAAATTTGTTGCCGTTTTTGTCCTCGCTCAATGCCCTGCGTAAAGTGTGGATGGTTCGCGGGATATTAACTTCTTCGATGAACGCATCCGGCCAAACAGCATTCATAAGCTCATCCTTGCTCACCAGATGGCCGCCATTTGCGACAAGAAATGCCAAAACGTCAAAGGCCTTTGGCGTAAGGCGTACCGGAGCGTCTAACTCAAACAATTGCCTTTCCGCAACGTCAAGCGAGAACTGTCCGAACTGGTAAATTCGCCTTGTCCCGTTGTTCATTTCGGTATCGAAGAAATTTACAAGAAAATTTGGAAGTTTTTCCAAAGACATCTGACGCCTCCGACAATACTCTGTTTCTCACAGAAAAATATCGTCGGTTGCTGGTGATCTTAGGCAAACAGTTCCTGAAAACTTTCGCCAGCATTATACAGCAACCGGCGGCCCAATTGAACGAATACTTTTGGACAAGAGTCGGGTTGGGCCGCGACGCCTTGTCCTGTCCATTAAAGGAGAAAAAAATGAGAAGTCTTAAAGGAGTTTTGCAAATCGCGGTAATTGCTTTTCTCGCCGCGGTTAGCGCGCAAGCTGAGGACGTTGTTCTGCAATGGGATCGAGTCCTCGGTCAAACCCTTCAGGCAGGTGAGCATCCGCCGACTGTAATGCCGACGCGAAGTTTTGCGATGATGCACCTTGCAATGTTCGACGCTATCAATTCCATTCAGCGCCGTTACACGCCGTATTTGACTGAGGTACGCTCACGCTCCAATGCGTCCGCCAAGATCGCGGCGGCAAAAGCTGCATATGATGTCCTGTCGGCAATATATCCAAACCGGGTGGCCGTCTTCGACGCCGAGTTCGAGGCGTCTCTTGACGGCCAGAATCCGATTCGACATGCTCAATCCCTAAGGATCGGCCAGGAAACCGCGGCAGCAATTCTTGCGGATCGTGCGAATGACGGATGGAGCGCACCATGGTCTCCTTACTCATTGCCCGCAACGCCCGGAAATTGGCAAGGGCCGACGCCGTTTCCCGGATTTGCCGTTTTCACAAACTATCCGGGTGTCAGGCCGTTTGGTCTTACAAGCAGCACTCAATTCATGCCCTCGCCGCCACCCGATCTTGACAGCAGCGAATACGCCAACAGCCTGAACGAAGTCAAACGTCTCGGCTCGGCAACAAGCACCGCTCGAACCGCCGATGAAACCACTACTGTATTTCTCTGGGCAAATCCGCCGGTGACCGACGCCATAATGTTCGGCCTCGCCGGATCAATGGCCGCCACGAGGAACAATTCTTCTATCGAAAACGCCAGGCTGCTTTCGCTTGTTTATATGTCGTACCACGACGCGCTGTTAACGACATTCAGTTGCCAATATCATTACGGTTTCTGGCGACCGGTAACGGCGATCCGCAGAGCGGACGAGGATAATAATCCGGATACCGCTCCTGATACTGCCTGGCAATCGTTGCTCGGCGATGCAGGAACTCCGCCGCATCCGTCATACGCGTCGAACGCATCGTCCGCCAGTTCATCGCTGGCCGCCACGCTTGCTCTATTCTACGGCCGTGACAATATCAGATTTCAGATCAATTTCGGCGGTTCTCCAAATGTGATACGCAGCTACCGGACTTTCTCCGCCTTGACAAACGAGGTCGCCCGAAGCCGAGTCTTCGGCGGCGTTCATTACCCGTTCGACATCGTCGAAGGACAAGCCGCGGGCCGCAACGTAGCTACCTACATTTTTCTGAACCGACTTACACCCCGATGATCGGAAAGAAACTTTGAAATACGACTTATCTCGACAAAAATGCCCGTTCCTACAAAATGAACGGGCATTCCCTATATTAGATTCGGCAACTACTGGCTTTCCGGCGCCTTAAGAATGCCGTTATCATCGGCTCAAGCAGTTTTATTTAGCGTGATTTGAATGGGAACAATATCGATTTACAGAAATGTTTATTTGCGGAGCCTGGCGGCATTGGCGTGGCCGTCGAAAAATGCCTGGAGACGAATGTCCGGCACTTGTTCATCGACAAGAGTCCGGGCAACTTCCCGGTTCATTCTACAAATCTCTTTCAAAACAGGTGTTCCTCTCCATCGCTGATCGTCGATAGTAAGTTCGCAGAGTTCCAAAGTGCGGTCACAGGCGTTTCCGTAGCGTTCCTGATCGCCTTTCCGTTTCGCTGTGATCGCCCGATTGTATTCGCTGCCGATATTTCCTAATTGCTCTGACAAACTCAACTCGAACCAACGACCCGCCGCGAGATTCTTATGGATGTACTCTCTTATCATCGTTGCAAAATCTCTCCGACCAGCTTGAGGATTTTTTCACGGAGCAACGGGTCTTCCACGTAACGGGTTCGGTTGCTTTGTCGCGGGCGTATATTAATGAGGGAATCAAATTCGATCATTTCCGGCCAACTCTCATTAGGATAAAGATTTATGCCCCAAAGATTCGGTTGAATTCCGCCCTGGCTCCGCAGCACTTCTCCAATGTCCGAATGTAGTTCACCGCCCAGTCCCAAAAGTTTCCCCTCGATATCTACTACCCCTTTTACATAGTCGTCGAAGTTCTCTCCCGCCATTTGAGCTACGGTTGAAAAGTCAACAGCATCTTTATAAATTCTGATCTCCCAATCCATTAGCAATCGATACCTGATTGTAGCTGAGCTCCATCTGAACGCAAAACGCCCGCTTCGATCTGAAGCGGGCTTTTCTTTGAAATAGATCCGGCGACTACCTACTTTCCCACACCTGAAAGATGCAGTATCATCGGCTCAACCCGCGCCTCTCAATAATAACCTAGCAAAAATTAAACAGAGGCCCTGAAGCTCAGCAGGTCGATATTGAAGTGCTTTATCTTTGCATTGAGTGTTGATGGATTTAGACTCAACAACTTTGCGGCTTTCTTTTGGTTCCCCAAAGATCGAATCAGCGCAGTTCGTATCAAATTGCATTCAAATCGCTCCAATTCCGTAAACAAGCATATTGACGTACCGTTCTCAACACTGTTTTCAACGGCTGCCGGCAACTTGGCCAAGTGATCAAGTTCGTGCATCAAGAGTGTGGACAACAGTTTCGCAGCCTCAAATTGGTAATGGAGTATGGTTGGCTCAGTTGCGTAAGAGCGATCAGTTTGTTGATACATATTTAACATTTCCCGTAGTCCTGAATTATCTCACCACGCTGACGATCTGTTTTGAATAGATCTCATCATAAAGCTTTTGCGCTGTCCTAGGGTTGAGATCGACAAGCTTTCGGTACTGACCAATCGCCGAGGTTCTGTCGCGGTTGAGAATGTAAAGCCGTCCCAAAATCAGATGCGCGTTATCGTCGATCGGATTTAATCGGACGATTTCCTGGATATGAACAATCGCTTCAGCGTATTTTTTGCGGCGGCTAAGTGCATATGCCAGTTCTGAACGCATTAGTGAGCTATTAGGCTCTAACTGTACGGCCTGTTCGAGTGAATCCACTGCTTGCTTGAATTTCTCTTGATCATTGTAAATGTAGCCAAGATGGGAATGAGCCGCAGCAAAATCCGGCCGCAAGGCGACGGCCCGCTTGAGCGCGGCAACCGCTTCCTCAATCTTGCCCAATTCAAAATAAGTTACGCCCAAATCGTTAAAGGCATCTATAAAATCAGGTTTTAGTTCACACGCTTTTTTGAGCGCGACGGCGGCCTCCGGGAGCTTACGGCTGTAAAACAGGGCCTTGCCGAGGTTCGCATGGGCACCCGCATTGCCCGGGTCCAGCTTCACGGCTTCCTGAAAGAACAAGGCGGCTTCGCCAACATTTCCAGTTTCCGCCGCTTTTAGCCCTTGGCTGACCAAGGCCTGGGAGAGCATGGCAAAATCCACGCGTGCTTCACGCTCCTGTGCTTGCCCCGCCAAACCCGTCAACACCACCGCCATCAACATCGCAAGTAGGCTTTCCAAAGCTTTTTTCATTGTTACCTCCGCTTACGAACGAGATCCACACAAAAGCGTTGTATCCGATTTGTGTGATGTGTGGCATTATTGAGCATCGCTCAATTGATGTAGTTAATTTTATGTGAATCGTTGTGAATCGTTGTGAGTGCTCGGCTAGAGCAATAAAAACGCAGCTATTTACGAGTTTGAAGAATCTCGCGTCGATGTAGTTCACCTTCTTCTTAATCGGAATGAGCTACAGGTTTCGCTTGTACCACGGGTCATTGAAACGTTACGCGCTCTGATTCAACGCCGCCACGAAGAGATTGCCCGGATCCCTCATCGAATTCGCCAAACCCAAAAGATCCTAATAGACCAGCCTCACCCCGAAAATGATTCTTCGGTTGCCACCGTCAGTTGCCCACTGGTCGAGGAAACCTGGGCTGTTTATTGTCCCGGAAGGAATTCCGAAATTCCTTGAGTTAAAGGCATTAAAAAAGTTCGCCCAAATCTGTGCACGAACGTTCTGTCCGAGTCGAGTATTCTTTATGATCCCGATATCGATCAGCCGAACACCATCCGAGCGAAGTATGTTTCGCCCAGCATTTCCGACGCGTTGACCTTCGAGAATACCGATGAAATCGACAACAAGCGGAACATTAGGATGGCAAGTGATACGTCCTCTCGGCGCCGAAAATAATGTGAACGGCAGTGGTGGTCCCGGCAGCCATCCGGGAACACACGCGCCCGGCGGCAGGTTGTTGAATATCTGCTCGGCCTGAGCAATGGCCTGGGCCCTGAGTTGCTGGTCTATCAAATAAAGGTCGGCTACAGACATGCCTGAAAGATCGAGGCTCGTGTACACATTCGGACGGATCGCACTCGGCGCTAGCGCATTTGCGCCCGTGGGGTCGGAGCCGTTACTCGGCGTGAACGGAACACCTGTCTGGAAATTAAACAAGGTATTGATCTGCCATCCGCCAAACAGTTTGGCGATAGGGCCCTTTTGTTTTCGGAAAAACGGCAGCTCGAAAACCATGTTTCCGGAAAGTCTGTGCGGCTGATCAAATCTCGAACGGGCGCGGTCGGCATTTCTGTCAAAGGCATCCTGCGTGCCGGAATCCTGGGCATCGCCAAAGATCTCTGACGCGGTGTCAATAGACGAGCTCCAGGTATAGTGAACGGCAAAGCTGAATCCCCGACCCAATCGCTTTTCCAGGCTTACCTGCAACGCGTCGTAGGTTGAAGAAGCCGAATTCGCTCTGATCATTGTCGCCCCGCGGCTGGGGTCGGTCCTTGGATTTGTGATCAGTTGACCAGGCGGCAGGGGCACACCGGTGTTACGGTCGATCCCGGACGTGTTGCAGGTTCCCGGTCCGGTTCCGAAAAGGCAAGGAGTATGAGGGTTCCCATCGACTGTCTGAAACAGGCCCGTGCCTAGCGTTCGTATATATCCAACCTTAAATATAAGGTTTGAGCTCAATTCACGTGACGCATTGAGTGATATCTGATCGGTTGCCGGTGCGCGGAGGCCGTCCGAAACAACACCGCGGTCCAACATGCGCGGATTTGAGATATTTGGGATGGTGGCATTGATCAAAGTTGTAAAGGCATTCGTTCGCGACAACTGCTGCGGGGCCACGAACGGGAATGAGTGAAACACATTCGTATTGATGTTAAAAAAATACGGGTCATACGTTCGCGCATATCCGCCGCTTAGAACGAGCTTTTGAGCGCCGGTTATGAAACCTATGATCCCATTGCCTCTTGTTTTCGGATTCCAGTTAAAACCGACCCTCGGCATCCAATTGTTCACGTCGGTTTTTGGTTCCGGCGAAAACCTGAAGTCGGGGTGGTTATTGTAAAAAGAAAGAATGCGTTTGTTCAGACCGCGAAGATATTTAAATGAATCTCCCGGATACTCATATCGGACACCGTAGGTCAGCGTCAGATTCGGCATTATTCTCCATTGGTCCTGAGCATAACTATAAAACTCATGCCTGCGGTAAAATGGGAAAAAATCTCCGCCGGCCAGCGGCAGTGTCTTGGTTGCTGTTTCGGCAACGTCGTTTACGAAATCACTTAGCGTTGTGTAAACTAGGCTGCCCCGGCCCGAAGGAAAGAAAAAACTCTTCACATCAGTTCGCCGAAGATCAACACCGAATTTGAAAGAATGATTTCCCTTGGAAATAGAAATGGCATCGCTTATCTGATATGTATCATTGATATATCCTGCCGGCAGATTGGCAGCAAGGCCGATCGCTGTCCTGCCCGGTGACCACAATGCCCCCAACATCCCGAGGTCGTTGATCTGGATCGACGGAATAGCCGCCGAATCAGGGTCTATGCCGTCTCGGTCGGCCTGGAAGTTCTTCCAGGCGATCATTGCTTCGTTGCTGATCGCGGACGTTAGCGAAGTTGTCCATACGATGACTGCAGCTTTCGCTTCATTGCCACCTTTTGTGCCCAGCCCGGGCGGCGTGACTTGCCCAATTCCCGAGGTAAATTCATAACTGTACCGATAACGTCCATAGACAAGATTATTTTCGTTATAAAGA
>CAUJFK010000010.1 GCA_963169175.1 Acidobacteriota bacterium
GAATTTTATTGAGCATGAAATTGCGATCATCCAACCGTCAGTAATTGTAGCTCTCGGCGAAATTCCGACGCGTTACCTGGTTAACTCGAATGACGGTTTCGAAAATCTTCGCGGAAGATTTCATGATCGGTATGGAGCCAAAATAATGCCTACATATCACCCGTTGAGTCTGCTGTCCGAGCCGCAAAAGAAGCGAATTGTCTGGGAGGACATGAAGAAGGTTCGCGATTGGCTTGCAGAAATCCGTGGTGATGATCGTTAACGTTGCGGCCCTTAGTTTTCATCAGCGTTCACAAATGGCGTTTGATCAGTTTCCACGCGCCTTTGCCGCAGGTTACGGCGGTTCGGAGGTCTAGGATCAGGACGTTGTCTTCGAGGAAGGAGTAAGGGAAGCGGAGGGTGCGGTCGAGGTGGATGCCGTTTTCGCGGAGGAAGGGAATTGAGCGGACGACGCGGTTTGAGCGTTCGTGCCGGATGCGGACAAGGACTGCGTGGGGTTCGTCCGCATGTGCGGGCTTGACGCCGATGATCCGCCGCGATTCATCGTACATCAGGCTCATAGCCTCGGGTTCGCCCATTTTTCGATAAGTGTCGAGGTCGAAGGTGATCTCGCCGTTTGGGTTGATCGATGACCGCACCGTTTCAGGTATCCGCCGTGCCGCTACACCTTTGTAAATTTTCCAGTCTCGTCTTTGCATACGCGGACACTATATCGCAGATGAATAGATGTTGCAAGTGTGATACATCGTTTCCAATTTGATCTCACCCATCCCTCCGTTCCAGCCCACATCGCCGGCATTAAACACCGGATATGCGTCGAGGGCCGAAATTTTGAAGCCTCGAAGCACGTTTTGACGCCTTTTTGGTCACCTTTATTAACGTGTGCGGCTTCTGCAATGAACGAAAAGGCCCCGCCAGATGAGCGAGGCCTTTTAATTGTCCGACAAACTTTAGTTTGTCGCGTTCAGCAAACTGAAGTTTGCTGGACTTTAGGTTCCGGTTTCCCAGCTTGACATATATTCGAGCATTTCTGGGGTCAGGACGTCCATTTTTACGCCCATGGCGTGAAGTTTTAGCGAAGCGATCTCCTGATCGACCTCGGAAGGCAGAACGTGGACGCCGTTCGCCAGCGAACCTTTATTCTTTACCAGATATTCCGCCGATAAAGCCTGGTTAGCAAAGGACATATCCATTACCGATGCCGGGTGGCCTTCGGCAGCGGCCAGGTTGATCAAGCGGCCTTCGCCTAGCACGATGACGCTTTTGCCGCCATTTTTGCTGATATATTCTTCAACAAACGGGCGGCGCTTCACGGCCGGCTCAGACATTTCACGCAGGGAATCGAGGTTCAATTCGAGATCGAAGTGGCCGCTGTTGCACACGATCGCTCCGTCCTTCATTACCTGAAAGTGTTCTTTATCAATTACATGGCGGTTTCCTGTAACGGTCACAAAGAAGTCGCCGACCTTTGCTGCTTCGTTCATCGGAAGGACACGCATGCCGTCCATGACCGCTTCGATCGCCTTGATGGGATCGATCTCGGTAACGATTACGTTCGCACCCATTCCGCGGGCACGCATCGCAACGCCTTTTCCGCACCAGCCATATCCAACCACAACCAGCGTCTTGCCGGCGAGCAAAATATTGGTCGCGCGAATAATACCGTCTAGCGTCGATTGGCCCGTTCCGTAGCGATTATCAAAGAAATGCTTGGTCTGAGCGTCGTTAACTGCAATAGAAGGGAAGTTTAGCACGCCTGCCTTCTGCATCGCCTTTAAGCGGACGATACCTGTTGTCGTCTCTTCCGTGGTGCCGATGAGTGTTTCGGTTAACTCCTTCTTTTCCTTCAACATAGTCGCCACGACATCGGAACCGTCATCAATTATCAGGTTCGGATTCGTCTCAAGCGCCGCTTTGACGTGGCTGACGTATGTTTCGATGGATTCACCCTTGATCGCCATTACCGGAATGCCCCAATCGGCAACAAGCGATGCCGCGACATCATCCTGGGTCGAAAGCGGGTTCGAGGCGATCAGCAGCGATTCGGCGCCGCCGGCCTGCAAGGTGCGGGCAAGATTCGCCGTCTCGGTCGTGATGTGAGCACAAGCGACGAGCTTTACACCCGTCAACGGCTTTTCTTTCTCGAACCGCTCGCGGATAAGCCGTAGGACCGGCATTTCGCGGTCTGCCCACTCGATCCGCTGCTTGCCCTGCGGTGCGAGACTGATGTCTTTGATATCGTACTGAATTGAAGGTTGTTCTGTTGCCATATATAAAAATGTCCGACAAACTTTAAGTTTGTCGTGCTTTTGCCAGGATTCGTTAAGCACCGGCAAACTAAAGTTTGCCGGACCAATTATACCGCTGCTGCGTCGCTTAGGGCACCGAGCAGGGCATCGGCCTTGTCGGTCTTTTCCCATGTGAACTCATCGTTCGACCGGCCAAAATGGCCAAATCGTGCCGTTTCCCTGAAGATCGGCCGCCGAAGATCGAGCGTTTCGATAATGCCTTTCGGATTTAAATCAAAATTCTTGCGAACCGCCTCAGCGAGCTTCGTTTCATCGACCTTTCCCGTTCCGTGCGTATCGATCAGAACTGAAACTGGTTCCGCAACCCCGATGGCGTAAGCTAACTGAACAGTACACTTATCCGCCAGGCCCGCCGCGACGATATTCTTTGCGATGTAACGCGCCATATAGGCCGCGGAGCGGTCAACCTTCGTCGGATCTTTTCCTGAGAAGGCTCCGCCGCCGTGAGGGGCGTAACCACCATATGTATCAACAATTATCTTTCTTCCAGTTACTCCAGCGTCTCCCATCGGGCCCCCGACCACAAAGCGGCCTGTCGGATTAATGTGATATTTTGTGCTGTCGTCAAGCAAATTTGGGTCGATCACGGGTTTGATCACCTTTTCCATTACATCCTTTCGGATCGTTTCGATATCGAC
>CAUJFK010000011.1 GCA_963169175.1 Acidobacteriota bacterium
ATCGTGAGACATCTCAATTACCCTGGGAGTTAAGCCCTTAACGCGAAAATCCGTTACTTGTTGCTTTTGTCCAGATGCTTCATCCATCGAGAAAAGCTCGCTTCCCTCCTGAAAATAGATCTTCCCGCTTTTGGCCCAATAGACCGGCCTGATCGATCTGCCGACGTCGCTGCCGATCTGTGCCTGTGCACCGCCAGTGAACGAACTTCGCCAGAGCCCGCGGCGCTCGCCACGCCTCGAGTAAAAAGCGAGCTCCTGGCCATTTGGCGACCATATCGGAAACTGATTAAAGTAGCCATTCTTGGTAACCTGCACTGCATCTCCACCAACCGCCGGCTTGACCCAGATCTCCGGTGATTCCGATCTAGTGGCCGCATAGGCGATCATCCTGGCGTCCGGCGAAAAGGCGGCCGCGGCCATCAATTCGCCGGAGCCGCTGCTCCAACTTGTTATCGGCACCGACCGCATGGCCGAAGGTGTGGATGGCCCAGGAACACCGGCCCCGCGAAAATACCACCACGCAAATGAAACAACGCAGCCAACGACCAAAACAACCAGAATTGGCTCCCACCGGACAAATTTAGCCGCGACAGTGCGGACCGTATGCTGAAGGGTTCGCCGCTGTGGGGCGTTCCCCGTGTCCCGCCCGAGGTATTCTCGGCCGCCAACATCGTGGCGAAGATCTTTCAGGTCCGACAACAGTTGGTCCACCGAGTCATATCGGTCATCGCGGTTCTTTTGCAGGGCCTTGTTTATGATCCGGATCAACCGCAATGGAGGATTTTCGATATACTCCTCGACCCGCTGCGGCTCCTTTCCGATGATCGCGGCGATGATATCGATCATGCTCCTGCCGGGAAACGGTGGATGGCCCGTTGCCATCTCGAAGATCAGAATCCCGAGGCTGAAAATGTCCGTCCGGCTATCCAGATAAGTCCCCCTGGCCTGCTCCGGCGACATATATTGTGGTGTTCCGAGGATCAGCCCTGGGGACGTTGAGCCGCTGTCAAGCGTGTTCGCATCAAAGTCGGGCTCGTCCGAGAAAGGATTTCCGGTGTCTTTGGCAAGTCCGAAATCAAGCACCTTAACACTGCCATCGCTTCGGAGCATCACGTTATCGGGCTTAATATCGCGGTGAACGATCCCGGTACGGTGGGAGGCGGACAAGGCTGATGCTATCTGAATGGAGATCTCGACCGCCTCGGCAAGAGGTATCCGGCCGCGCGTAAGCCGCAAACCGAGGGTCTCGCCCTCAATAAATTCGCTGACGATGAACTGTACACCTTCGTTCTCGCCAATGTCGTGGATGATGAGGATGTTCGGGTGATTGAGCGCGGATGCGGCCCTGGCCTCCTGATTGAATCGGCGCATTCGGTCCGGGTCCTTTCTGAACTCGCTGTTCAGAAATTTTATTGCCACCTTGCGTTTAAGCCGCTTGTCTTCTGCCGCAAAGACCTCGGCCATCCCGCCGCGTCCGATCATTTCGATCAGCCGGTAATGGTGCGGGAGAGCTTTTTCATAATCGTTAGAGTAAACCTGAGTAACCTGAGTAACAGGCTTTTCGCCGACGGCGATCTCGACCTGCCGCCGCAGTTCAGTATCATTCTTGCAGATCCGATCCAGAAACGCCTTTCGTTCGCCGACCGACATTTCGGCGCACGAGCGGGCGATAAAAACTGCCCGTTCATCCTGAACTTCATTCATAAGCCACCCCGCCCGCGATTACATTTTGTCCGGCAAATTATGGCACGAACGAGCGCATTTTGGAAGAACTTTAGAAACGATATTGTTCGATCGGCTGCGGGTGCAAGAAGTTGGGTAACTCTCAGCAGGGCTCAGTGTTAGTAAACGCGATCCACACTGAAGGCCGAGAATGGCTCCTCGCCATTGCATGCGTAGCCGGAAAGCCGTATTCGGTTGTTCTTTGTGATCAAATGACGGAACAATGACTTGCGGTCAGTGTCTGCAACGCGCCCAAGCGGTACGATCACTTTCGCCTTCGTTTTTTTGTCGATCTTTATCGTAACGACCACGCGGTCGGCGGTTCGATCGACATCCTTGACCTTGCCGGATACGCTGCGCACAGAGCAATCGCTCAGCCCACCGTATAGATTCGAGAGGCCGATCAGCTTATCATTGACCGAATAAGCCGGAATGGCCTTTTCGTCCGTTTGTGAGAATGCAAAGGCGGCCAAAGCCAGAATAAAAACAGGAAGAAGCTTTGTCATATGCCTATTCTAGCGCAGGGTTACACATTAGCGACGTTAGGAAGTGGCCCAAAAAGAAGTTTGTATTCCGCCCTGGCCTAGATCGGCTCAGCCGATCACCAATTCATTTAAGGATCGAAAGATACGTCTTCCACGGGCCGACCGCGGCGTCATAACGCTTTGCCATCGATGTCGCGATCTGCCGGATGTGGGTAAGGTCATGGACCGTCCAGGTAGCAAGCAATTGCGAAAGCTCGACATCACCGAATCCTGGGTGATTCCCTTTGAGGCAAAGCTTGCTGTCCGACAGATCCCAATCCCGAACCGTTTCTATGCTCGCGGTCCGTACGACATCAAACTCATCAATAAGTTGTCGCAGTTGCTTCCCCGCGGACTGTTCGAAATGGGAAAAGCGGTCAAACGGTGGAAATGTTAGGTCGGCACCTTGTTCAAGAATGACCCGCGCGCGAGGGATCCAATTTGTTCGATCGCAATTAATAAGGTGGCCGACAACGTCATACGGCCCCCAATTTTCGCGGCCGCCGCTTGAGGTCCACTCGTCAGACAGGCCGCCGAGCATCCCGCGAACGGCTGCTGGCGTTGCCGAGAGAACTTCAATTGTCTTATCAAGCGCAAATTCCATCCACTTCGCTTTTCGCGGCCTCATGCGTTGTCCAAAACAAATGCGCCAATATGCGGTTTGCTCGTATTCAAACAGGTCTGCAACGCAAGGACAAGCGACTCCCTTAAATTTTCTGCCGTCAATATTGCATCCACAAGACCGCGAGCGGCGGCGTGTTTGGCATCGAGTTCGCGGTCATAGGTTTCGCGGACCTTTTGCATTTCCGCCAGTAGCGACTCGTCGGGATCCTTGCCCTCTTTTTTCAGCTTGTCGAGCTGCGTGCCAAAGATAGCCTGGACGGCCGAATCGCCTTCCATTACGCCCATGCGGCCGGTTGGTAGGGTAAAAATGAAATCAGGATCAAAACCCTGGCCGGCCATTGCGTAATATCCGGCACCCGATGCATGGTTGACGGTCAGCACGATCTTCGGGACCTTGGCGGTGGCCATGGCTTCGACAAAACGGGCACCGGCGCGGATGATGCCGCTGTGCTCGGCCTCGACGCCGACCATAAAGCCCGATACGTCCTGGACAAACAGCAGCGGCGTGTTATGCCGGTCGCAGTTTTCGATAAAATACGCGGTCTTTTCGGCAGATTCGGTATAAACAATGCCGCCAAACCGAGGCGGAGTTCCCGGCTTGCCCTTCGACATTCCGCGAGAATTGGCTATGACGCCGACCGCAATGCCGCCGATCCGGGCAGTACCGCAGATCATCTCTTTAGCAAAATCGGCCTGAAATTCATCAACGCCGCCTTCATCCAGAAGGATGTCGAGAACGGCGTGCATATCATATGGTGCCCGGTGATCATCGGGCAGGATCTGCTCGAGAACCGAACAATGTGTCTTAGGGCCTTTTGCTCGAACGACAGAAACCGTAGGTTGCGGCTTTGGGGGAAGCCCACTTATCAGGGCCCGGACCTTATTCAGACATTCGTCCTCATCCTTGGTCCGGTAATGGGCCACACCAGAGATGGCGTTATGCGTCATCGCCCCGCCGAGCGTTTCATTATCGGTCGTCTGGCCGGTCGCACCTTTTACCAGATTGGCCCCGCCCAATCCCATAAAGGATGTGCCCTCGACCATCAGGATCACATCGGATAATGCCGGCAGATATGCTCCGCCCGCAACGCACATTCCCATAACGGCCGAGATCTGCGGAACCTTTAAATAATGCCGCATTATCGAATTATAATAGAAGATGCGGGCCGCACCGTATTGTCCGGGAAAAACGCCGCCTTGATATGGAAGATTCACGCCGGCCGAGTCTACCAGATAAACTATCGGCACCCGGTTGCGCATTGCGATCTCCTGTGCGCGAAGGATCTTCTTGATCGTTTCCGGATACCACGCACCGGCTTTGATGGTCGCGTCATTTGCAACGATCACGCATTCCCGGCCCTGGATCAAACCAACAACCGTAACGACCGCGGCGGCCGGCGCCTGGCCGTTGTATTCATCATAGGCGACCAACAGCCCGATCTCCTGGCTATACGTTTCGGCATCGAGAAGTTTTTCGATCCTCTCGCGAACTGTCAACTTGCCCTGCTTGTGGATCTTGTCGATCTTCTCAGGCCCGCCGCCGAGCTTTAATTTATGCTCGAGGCGCAGGTAATCGTCCGTCAGGGCGCGAAGGCGCGTTGTCATCTCGGCCGGCTTCATCTTATCGCTATATTTCTCACGCTGGAATCGCTCACGGTTGGCGATTCGATGCTTGTTATTCGGATTCGGGCGTTTTTCGTCGGGCGCCCAGTGACATTGACCGTTACTGTGCCGTCATTCGGTGTTGACGCAACCAGCGTTTCCCAGCTTACACTTTCGGTTCGTGAAAGCTCTATCTTAACATTGCCGCCGGCCAGTCCATCGGATGACCACGTAATGTTTCTCGAGACCAAACGGGGAATGAACTCGCCGCCGTTGTAGTCAGTCATGGTCAAACTTGATCCGCTGTACCGATAGTTTGCGATGACATCGGACATATTGTTCAACGATCGGGCATTGTCCCTGGCGTTCTCCATCCCTGTTGGATAAGCGCCAAACGATACGGAAGGATTAGAGAAATACGGCCTGCGTGTGCAGCCGGACGGACACGGATCGACATATGACATCACGGTCCGGAAAACCCCGTTGACGTAGTGTCCATAGCTGTAGCTGAATGCAGCGCCCGAGCCGCTTTCCGGGTTGTGGTGGCTACCCATATTATGCCCGAGTTCATGTGCAAAGCTCAGATTGCCGACCGCGCAGCTTCGCGACGTGGCGGTAAATGCCCAATTTGGATTGCCCACACTATTGCCCAGTTGGCCGATCCCGCAGTTGTCTGTCGAATTGGAGATCAGGGCAACAAGGTCGGCGTTATATTGGTTACGAAGATCTTGGGTTTCAGTTGTCTGCCGAAAACCGCTCAGTTCGCTGGACAACGAACCGGTCTCGACAAAGGTCGATTCCTGAGCATGCACAAGACGAAGCCGCTGGCGGACCTTGCTGTTCAGGTAAGTAGTATTTGCCGAATCGATCGCGGCCTGAGCAAATACCTGCGCCTGCGATTCGCCGCCGAGCGATGCCTTTACCGCCGCGGTATATAGAACGAGAACGTCGATCCGGTCGCCTGAATCGGTTGGGGCCTGCGGCGCAAGAGGCTGTGTGCCGGCCTGCGGCTTCGTTTCCCTTACTTCACCGCCGCATTCCGGAAACCTGGTTTGATCAAGTTCAACGAGCATATGTGTTTCGCCGGCGGGAACGATCTCAAACACAGCTTGCGGGCCGTAGATCAGACCAGCAACACGGCCGTTCTTAAAGGTCAGGACAACGTCGTTGTCCGACCCTTCGATCTTGCCTCTCCAGGTAAAATCGCGCGGCCCGCGCTCTTCGAAGCTGGTCCAGGACGCTTGGTAAATTATGCCGTCAAAGAGCGGAAACCGCTGCTTTGCGGATCGGTTTGTCTCAAGAGACAGGTCCTGAAACTCGATCTCGCTTTCACGCAAAGCCGCGACCGACGATCTTTCGCCGGCAGGCCTTGCCTGCGGTACTTCGGTCAATCGAAAGAGGCTGCGGGAGCGTTGGGCGCGGGTAGAGTTACTGGAGCTAAGAACGAAGACACCGCTGGCGATGACGATGATCATCGCGGCCAAGAGCAGATTTTTCATATTACTTTTGACTGATAACGAATGTTGGGACCATTCCGCCACCGGCGGTGACGTTGGCAAGCTCGTTGGATGAGAGCCTGGTGAAAGCCGCTCCCACGACGCCGTTGAACAACAGCGGGTCGAGGTCGACCAGTTGTTCTATCATATCCCATTTTCCGAGATCATCGAAAGACATTGGAAAAATTTCTTTTGCGGTGCTGACGCGTTCCTGCACAAGATAATCGCCGTTCGCGAGCGCCTCTTCGATCGCATTGTTCCATTCTTCGGCCGTTGAATTCCAGCCGATATATATTCCATGCCCGCCGTAATCGTCGTTTGGCTTGAGCACGAGCTTAGATGAATTGGCACGAGTCCATTCGACCAGGTCGATCTCCGCGCCCTGGTGGACGGTTTTTTCGTCTCTGAATTTCCGCGTCCAGGGGACGTGAGCGTTGATCGCCGTTAGCTCAGCGTCATTGAACAGCTTCGCATACCGTTCATTCGTCAGGACCGCAAAAATAGCTTTTTTATGGACCAGTTTTCCCCGAAAACTATTTACCATGCACACCGCTCGGGCACGACAGGCATCGACCAACGCAGGATATTTGTCCAGTATCGGCAAGTATTCGTTGACGAGAAGGCGTTTATACACGATGTCTATCTGAACACTGCCGAAGTAGAGCTTGCCGTCGACAAACTCAAGCTCTTCGGGTGAACAGATAACGGCGTCGTATCCTTCCGCTTCAAAATAATCGCGGAAAAGTTCGAATTCCTTAATGGTCGGCAGGTCTTTCAGATCGACGATCGCGATAACTGGTTTTCTGGCCGCCTGGCCGCCGCAGAATTCCTCCCAGCAACTTAACAGAACGCCAAGCAGTTTTGATCGCCCTTCAAAACTTTCGACCTTGTAACGTTCGGCAAATTTCTGCATCACCGGAAGCGACGTAAAGATCTCGGCCGCGGAATCGGCGAACGCGATACCGGCGGGACTTTCCCCGTTAAGCTCGACAAAACTGTACGCGTCATCCGTCAGGAAAGAATCCAGCCGAGCGGTCGGTGAGACATGGCTGTAGCCGGGATCGATCTTCACCAGATCCTTTTCGATCTCGGTTATACCTAACTCGTCGAGCAACTTGTCGTCAATGACAGCTGCGTCCTTCACCTTTTGAAGCGCGCTCCAGATCGTTTCGCAAGTACTTGTGACTCGCCGCCAATCATCTGACGTAATGAAATGCGGCCGCAAATAGGGCGACAGTGGCCGGCCGCCAAATATAAGGCGATTGGATTCCAGGCCTTCCTGCAATGCGTTTAAGGATGCCAATGCGAGCCCTTCATCTTCAAGCAGTTCATGATAGTAGGCTACGGCTTCTTTCAAAAACGACGTTTCCCTAGCAAATTCAGGTGCTGCATTCATAAATCACCTATTTCGACATTGATGTGATCTCATCAAATTCGTCTTTGGTCACGGGCGTCACCGAAAGGCGCGATAGTTTTACCAACTGCATATTCGCTAATTTCGGGTTTGCTTTGATCGCGGCGAGCGTAACCGGGTTCTTCAGCGGCTTTCCCGCTTCCAATTCGACCGCAACCCACGCGTCCTCGTCGGCGGTCGGATCCTTAAAGAATGGCCTGGTCACGTTCGCCATTCCAACAACGGCCCGTTCGCCGCCCGAATGATAATAAAAGACCTTGTCGCCGGTTTTCATCGCTTTCAGGTTATTGCGGGCCGTGTAATTGCGGACACCGGTCCAGTCGGTCTTCCCTTCTTTCTGAAAATCGGTGAACGAATAGGATTCGGGTTCTTGTTTAACAAGCCAGTAGTTCATAGGATTTGTTCAGCAGATTCGTCGATATTTTGCCTCATAAAAGGCCAAAATGCCATGTGCAATCAATCCGGACGCGGCAGCGAAAACGGGCGAGCTTCTTGAAGATCGGCCGTCGAACTACCGCCTCTGCCGCTTCAACTGACTTTTCCGCCGTTGACGCCATATCCGGCGATCTGATCTCGCCCGCCGATCAGCCCTTCTTTTGAGCCGCAACCGCCTTCTTGTTCAGCCATTTGGCCCAGCGTTCAATAAACGGTCGGACAGGTTTGAATATTTTTGCCCGCAAACTTCCCTCGTTCTGTTTCTCATTCCAGGCGCGCAGGTTCTTTTCCGAATATTGCCGGATCTGCGGCTCAAGATTCTGTTTCTTTACGGAATGTCGCAGAGTCAAATAGTAATGCTGCCCGACAAGCATGAAGATTAGGCCGGCGATATTGCTTTTGAACGAGGTCTTCGCCATCCAGCGTTTTGCAAAGCCTTCGGTCGGCTGCAGCAGGGCTCCCATGGACATCTCAAGCCAGGCTCCCTGATTCCCTTGTTTTGGATGATAAAGCCCCGGCAGGTCGCCTTTCATCGGTGTATCCAGGTTCTTGAGCCTCGGATCGTTGATAAAATCCACAAGGCGGATCCGTTCGAGCCCTCGAATTTGTTCCGTTGGAAGAAAGTCCACCGCCTTTTCGATGTTCTCTACCGCTCTCTTGGGTAAAGTCAACGAGGCCTGATTCTCGATCTTGATCTTGGTTATCTTTGCGGCCTTTTGTCCCGCAGTTTGTATCGGCATAGCTTTGATAGAATTGTAATTCGTTGTGAGTTATTAGTAAATTCCGCCACTCAACTGTTGCGGACAAGCCACACCAACCAAAACTCGATTCGGTGAAACCAGGGAAAACTTTACGCCCCCAGCCACTGAATCGCCGTCCATGCCGTGGCACAGCGATTGTTACAGATTGGTTGTGAACCAGACCACCATTCGGAAACGGGTCAAGATCAACGGCATTGGACTGCATACCGGCGTCGAGGTAAACCTGGAACTTCGGCCGGCACCTGAAAACACCGGCTATATCTTCGTCAGGACCGATCTGGACAATTTTGAGCTGCCTGCGTCGGTCGAATATGTTTCGCACTGCTCGTACGCGACCACTCTGATGCGGCGCGGCGTTGTGCTTTCGACATGCGAGCATCTGTTGTCGGCCCTACGGGGTTCGGGCATCGATAATGTATTTATCGATCTTGATAATATTGAGATCCCGATCCTTGATGGGTCAAGCGAGGATTGGGTCGAGTTGATAGGCAACGCGGGCGTGAAAGAGCTAAATGCCCCAAGGCGGCTGTTGAAAGTGCTGGAGCGGGTCGAGGTGAACGAAGACGGACGGCGGATGTCGATCGAGCCCTCGACACGCTTCGAAATAGAGTGCATCATCGACTTCCGGCATCCATTCATCCAACGCCAGGCGTTCCATTTCATAATGGAAAACGGCTCATTTGGAAAGCAGATCGCCTCGGCCCGGACATTTGGCTTTACACACGAGATAGAAATGCTGCGAAAGGCAAACCTGGCTCTGGGCGGCTCGCTGGACAACGCAATCGTTTTAACAGCTGACGGAATGCTGAACGAAACGCCGCTCCGGTTCGACGATGAATTCGTCCGCCACAAGATCCTCGACATCATAGGCGACGTTGCCCTTCTCGGCATGCCGGTTCAAGCCAAAATAACCGCCGAAAAAAGCGGCCACGCAGTGCATGCCGCTTTGATGAGTAAATTGCTTAAAACGGAAGGGGCGTGGGAAATTATCTAACATTTTGCATTTCTTCCGCGATCTCGAGGGTATCGCTGCAGGCCGTTTGAAACGTTTCCATGCAGGCCTGATCACCCGTGTGCGTTGGTGTAGGGATCGGACATCTTATGCGATCAAAAGGCTCACACGCCGACCAAGGCCAGTTTCAAAGATGCGGTAAAGCGTGGAGAGTTGGATGTCGCATTTGCCGTTCTCGATCCTTGAAATATAGCTCTTCTTGGTGCCGATCTTATCCGCCAACTGCTGCTGCGTTAGTTTAGCCTCGCGGCGACCTTCTTTGAGCATTTCACTGATAACAAAATACTGTGCCTTTAACTCAAATTCATCGCGTTTCTTCGTTCCGATCTTTCCGTATTTGATATCCAGGATCTCATCGAATGTCCTGGCCTTTCTGATTGCTTCATCCTTTTTCATTCTTTCTTACCTTTTGACTCAAAGTATTCACGCTTTAGCTTTTCCGCCATTTCGATCTCGCGTCGGGGAGTTTTTTGCGACTTCTTCTGAAACGCGTTGAAAAGGACGATCAAGTTTCCGCGATCAAAGCAACAGAATATTCTAAATATATTTCCACCCGACTCGATCCGGATCTCAAACAAGCCGTCTGTGCCCTCGATATGTTTGAGAAACTTTTCGGGAATTCGCTCTAACTATTCAATAACACGAAAAACATAATCAACCTTTGCCTGAACGATAGAACTCAGCTCCAAATAGAAGTCTTGGAAATATTCACCGTAAATAGTTATCCGACGTTCGCGTTTCAACATTCGATGATAACTTTAAAGTGAACTCTATTGCAACTACTTTTTCCAATCCGGCGTATGGAACGTTCCTTCCTTATCCACCCGTTGATAGGTGTGCGCTCCGAAATAATCCCGTTGTGCCTGGATCAGATTTGCGGGTAGGCGTTCGGAGCGGAATGCCTCAAAGTACGCGAGGCTCGACGAAAGGCACATTGACGGAACGCGGCTTTCTGAGAATCGGCCGACCGTAACATGCCAGTCCTTGCTCGTCCGGTGCAGCACCTCAACAAAACTGTCACTAAGGACAAGGTTCGGCAGGTTCGGGCTTTCAATGTATGCCTGCTGCATTCCGTCGAGCAGGGCAGAGCGGATTATACAGCCTCCGCGCCAGATACGCGCGATCTCCGCCAGGTCCAAGCCGTAATCTTTCTCCGCCGAGGCTGACTGAAGAAGCGCGAGCCCTTGGGCATACGTGGTTATAAACGCTCCAAGCAGGCTATTCCTGAGTTGTTCCAGCGAGGCATCAAAATCTTCATGGAATTCCTCGCGGACTTCCTTGCTCCGCGAATGTCCGAGGCCTCGATCCACAGAATGCCGCGCGTCGGCCATTTGCTCGTCATCGAGCATTGCTGTCGGTTCCTGACTTGCTGTCGCCGCGGCGTCAGCGCTCGCCCTAGCAGCCTTCGCATCGTGCTGCGGCTCGCTGGTGACGACCTGGCCTGGCGACCGCATTTGTTCCTCGCCCGATGTCGGCTGGCTGCCGAGCTTTCGCGATATCAGAATGCGCGTCTCCTTCTGCGCCGATATCTGGCGCATCGAAACAGCCGAATCGATCGTCGGTATCGGCACACCAAAATCCATTGCCGCCTGCGACGTCCATTTTCCGGTTCCCTTCTGTGCGGCCTTGTCGAGCACCAATTCGACGAGCGGCTTTCCCGTTTCAGCATCGATCTTGGCAAGCACCTCAGCGGTGATCTCGATCAGGAACGAATTGAGCTCGGTGTCATTCCAGGCGGCAAATGTTTCGCTCATCTGCTTGTAGTCCATTTTCAGAACACGAAGCATAAAATCGTATGTCTCGGCAATTATTTCCATCAGGCCATACTCGATCCCGTTATGGACCATCTTGACGAAATGGCCTGCACCGGCTGGCCCAACGTAGGTGACACACGGCGAACCGTTCACCTTCGCGGCAACGGCCTTGAGAATTTCTTCGATCCGGGCATAGAAATCCCGCCGCCCGCCGGGCATAATGCTGGCGCCGTGCCGCGCTCCTTCTTCGCCGCCGGAAATGCCGATGCCCATAAACCCAACACCCTTTTCCGCCAGGCGCTTTTCACGTATCTCGGTATCTGTAAAATGTGAGTTTCCGCCGTCTATGATCAGGTCATTTTCGTCGATCAAGGGCAGCAGATCGTGTATCACCGAATCGACTATCGGGCCCGCCGGAACGAGCAGCATGATATTCCTTGGTGAATCGAGCTTCGCCAAAAAGCCCGCGATGTCGTCTCCGGTATCGACCGGCATTCCCTTTCCTTCGTCAAGCAGCAAGCGGCGCTTGTCGGCATCAAGGTCGTAACCCACACCTGCTATACCATGCTCTGCAACATTAAGAAGAAAATTGCGCCCCATCGTCCCGAGTCCGATCATTCCAAATTTCGCTTTCATAAATACAATTATAGATACGAAAACGCCCGGATTGCGAGCGCTCAGTCCAGCCCGTTCAAGGCTTACTTACAATTTGCAGCGTTCCATATTGCCTTTTGCTTCGCAGGTTTTTGCGGCTTCGTTCATCTGTTTCGCGCTCCTTGTTCCGGCTTCGCCACCACGAAAAGCACGGATCAAGAAACGAAACGCACGAATCAGAAATCCTCAGTTAGAGCCCGAACGCTCTTTGAACAAACCCTGGCAAACTGATCTGATCCTCAATGTCCGAGTTGCTTTACATAGCCCGCTTTCAAATTCTTTTCTATCTCGTCATGCAGTTCGGTATGGCCGTCTGGATCGGTTTCGGCTCGCTTGAATATCCATTTCGCGCATTTGCCGCATAGCATATAGCAGATCAAAACCTTGTGTTCGCGATAGATAAATGCATTGAGCGACAATGAGTCCTGTCCTTTGAACTTCATCGTTTTAACTGCCTTGCCACAGCCGGGACACTTATCTCCATTGTAAAACCATCGCGACTTCACAGCACTGCCGCCAAATCGCATCTGCGATTGGAAAAAAAGCTGGTCCATCATCTCGTTGATCTCATCTCTCGTCATAGATAATTAGATTGATCGGTCAGAAATACCGGTTTGCTCCGCGTTCATGAAGGTAATACACTGCGATAATCGTATGTTATCACTGCTTGAGGCGATTCGCCCGACAACCCTTATCCGATCGGCAAAATTGATCGACTATCTCGGCCTCGACATCACGATCGCCAGCGAAACGTTCCAGCACACCGGCAGCTTTAAATTCCGCGCTGCCTATAACCTTGCGATGAATGTGCCAAACGACCGTTTCCTAACGGCCTCGTCCGGAAACTTCGGCCAGGCGCTTGCATATTCGGCCAAGCTTCTTGGCAAACAATGCACGGTCGTTATGCCGGCCACATCGGCTCAGGTAAAGATCGACGCGGTGCGCGGCTTTGGAGCGACCGTCGATCTGATAGATACAAAAAAGGTCGGCCGAAACGAGCGTATCGAGCAATTGCGCGAGCAAATGCCGGACGCCTACGTTGCCAGCCCTTACGACGACCAGTTGGTAATCGACGGAAATGCAACACTCGGACACGAGCTATTAGGCGAGAATTTTGATACGATAATAGTCCCGATCGGCGGCGGCGGCCTCATCTCAGGAACGATCGAGGCGCGAAAGTCAGGTTCGCTCGCGACACCGACATTATCAAACGCAGAGACGCTGAGACGCGGAGAAGATATAAAGAAATCTCAGCGTCTCAGCGTCTCTGCGTTGACGGTTGATGCGTCACGCGCAGCGATCTTCGGTGCCGAGCCGCTTCACGGCAACGACGCCGCCCGCTCATTCCGTTCCGGCCATCTGACCGCCAACGAGACCGAACCAACAACTATCGCCGACGGCGCAAGAACCCTTTCCCTCGGCCATTTAAACTGGCCGATCATCCGCGACGGCGCCAAAGATATATTAGAAGTTTCCGATGCAAAGATCGCCGAAGCCGTCCGCCTCTACTTTTCCCTCGCAAACCTAAAGTGCGAACCAACCGGGGCACTCTCCCTAGGCGCAATTCTAGAGAATAAGGCGCTTTTCAAAGACAAAAAAGTCTGCGTAATAGTAAGCGGCGGCAACGTCGATCCGGATGTTTATCGTTCGCTACTCAAAGGCTGAAACGAATATTTTTCCGGTTTTGCCGATTTCATGGATTGGTTGTAGAAACACCTCCCGCAAGATCTAGAATCGGAGCGAGGTGTGGTAGATTAACTGAAATGCCAGTTAGTTCGGTCTCGTGAAGGCGTCGCCCGTTGTACATTTCGGAGCGGAATATGAAAAGGGTTGTTATAGAAGTATCAGGGGGTAACGTCGTCGGCGTATTTTCAGATGACGATGATCTCTCGATTAGTTTAATAGACTGGGATAATCAGCCCGAGGAATCGGGCGAAAAAGATTTTCGATTTCCTGCAAGCAAGCTGTCTGAAATGGCGCCTGAGACAAAGTTGCTGCTATTGCCCTAATGTTAAATTTGACGATGAATTCCCAAGCGGGAATCGGCTACAAGAGTTCGGCACAAATTGCTCGGCGTATCACCGAATCCTGGGGATCGGAAAACCTATATTGCGTTTGTTGCAACAATCCTAGAATCAATTCGACCAAAACGAACTTCCGCGCGGCCGACTTCAGATGTCCAGGTTGCAACGCGCTTTATGAAATGAAATCAGGAAAGCGTTGGGACGAAAATCGGGTTCCCGACTCCGGATATGCATCAATGATGAATGCGTTAACGAGCGACCGAGTGCCGAACCTGTTCGTCATGCAATACTCGAATAACTGGACCGTTCGAAATCTGCTACTTGTCCCCTCGTTCTTTTTCTCGCCTGCGGCGATCGAGAAACGAAAGCCTCTGGGTCTTGGTGCCCGTAGGGCTGGTTGGGTAGGCTGCAACATTTTGTTGAGCAAGATTGCGGACGCGGGTAAGATCAGACTGGTTAAGGACGGACTGGCCGAGCCTATAGATCGAATCCGCTCGAACTATCAAAGAATCAGGCCACTCGCGAGAATTGGAACCGAAGCGCGTGGCTGGACACTTGATGTATTGAACGTAGTCGAACGCCTCGGACGAAGAGATTTTGACCTTACCGATATTTACGCCCACGAGGGCGAATTTGCTGCGTTACGTCCAACCAACATGAACATTCGCCCCAAACTTCGACAGCAAATGCAGGTACTCCGAGATATGGGATTTATACGATTTAAGGGTCGGGGGCAATACCGACTTAACGATTGAATTTTTGAGTTCGGTATATTCCTAAGGTCGTGCCTGGAGATGTTCGCCCGCTTCCTTCGACTTGGCTGGAGAGCATGGGAAACGAAGATGTCGCAGAAAATCAGTCTGCAGGAGTCGCGCTTAGGAAAGGACACATCGGAAAGCATCTCCGGTTAGTCGAACCGCCTAAAGGATACCGAGGCGAAACACCGCCAATAGAGCGATTACATGAGGAGAATTTTGACGAAATCGCTCTTCGTCGCGCTTATTCCCGATAGATGCCTCTGCGCGGAATCCGGCATGTAGCTTTCAATTCCGTCGGGATTTTTGCACGATTGAACCAAACGCGGATAGAATCGTGCTCACGCAGATCACCTTTCCAGGCCTTCAATTGCCAAATTCCAAAGTACTTTCTGGCACTCTTATCGAAGTTCCTCGACAAACGTCACGCGGTTAATCTCGTGGAGCGTCGTCAGGCCGGCGAATACTTTTTTTACCGCCGATTCGCGCAATGACGAGAGGCCGTCTTTTTCGGCCTGGCGGCGGATCTCGGAGCCGGGGCGGCGGGCGATTATCATTTCGCGTACGGTGTCGGTCATGTCCAAAAGCTCGTGGATCGCCGTTCGGCCGCGATATCCGGTATGATTGCAAGCATCGCAGCCGACATTTCGGAAAAGCGTTCTGCCATCAATTGCCTCCGGCGGGAGGCCTGATTCGTTGAGTTCCTCAATGCTCGGCTGATACGACCGTTTGCACGTCGGGCACAATTTGCGGACAAGCCGCTGGGCCAACACGCAGTTCAGCGCTGCGACAAAGTTATACAGATCGACCTGCATGTTCAGAAATCGGCCGATAACGTCGATAACGTTATTCGCATGGACTGTCGTAAAAACGAGGTGGCCTGTGAGAGCCGAGTTGATTGCGATCTGTGCCGTCTCCTCGTCGCGAATCTCACCGACCATCACCTTGTCAGGGTCGTGACGCAAAATTGAACGCAATCCGCGGGCAAAGGTCAGTCCTTTCTTCTCATTCACCGGGATCTGCATGATTCCCTGAAGCTGATATTCAACCGGGTCTTCAATTGTGATGATCTTGTCTTCTTCATTACGGATCTCGTTGAGCGCTCCGTAAAGCGTGGTCGTCTTACCAGAGCCGGTCGGACCGGTAACGAGCACCATTCCGTACGGCTCTTTGATATAGAGCCGGAACCGGCGAATATCTTCCGGGTCAAATCCAACCACATCGAGGCTAAGATTCTTAAATTCTTCTGAGATCTGCTCCTTGTCCAGAATACGAATAACGCAATTTTCGCCATAGGCCGCGGGCAAGATCGAAACACGAAAATCGACCGTTCGCCCCTTGTATCGAACACGAAAGCGGCCATCCTGCGGAATGCGCCGTTCGGCAATATCGAGCTCGGACATGACCTTGATACGCGAGATCAAAGTTTGATGGAACGCCATGTCGATCGGATCGACCTTCTGGTACAACGCTCCGTCGATACGAAACTTTACTCGCAGATCGCGGTCGCCGGCTTCGATATGGATATCGGAAGCACGCGATTCCATCGCATTGTAAACGACGGTATCGACCAACTTAATGATCGGCGACATGTCCGAATCCGTAGCCAGCCGGTCGAGGTCCAGCACTTCTTCGCCCTGATCGGTTTCCTTGACAAGCGAGATCTTGAATGTCGATGCCGCCTCCTGCAAAACACGCTGCGTCGCATCGCCTTTTTTCAGAACCACGTCGATCGCGCCCTGCGTGGCGATATACGGCACGATCCTGACGTTCAGCACGTTCTCAAGTTCGTCCAGCCGTTCGAG
>CAUJFK010000012.1 GCA_963169175.1 Acidobacteriota bacterium
GGAATTCTCTCCGGAGGATTTGCGTTGCGCTTTTATCTGCGTCTGTTTGGCGATCCATCAAAGATGCAGGCCGGTGAGTATCAATTCAAATCGCCGATTTCCCCGCTCGAGGTCCTAAGGGAATTGGAGACGGGCGAGATACAAACGACAAAGCTGACAATTCCCGAAGGGTTTACGCGGTTTGATATCGCAAAACGCATTGCGGCCCTCTTTCCGCAGGATCCGTCGGTTGATGAGAAGCAGGTGCTTGCATTGATGGACGACACGACGCTGATCCGTGATATTTCGCCCAAGGCCAAAAACCTGGAAGGCTATATGTACCCGAGCACGTTTAACATTCCGAAAAAGGCCACGCCGCAGGAGGTTATCAAAATTACGGTCGAACAGTTCCGTAAATTCTGGAAACCCGAATGGACCGAACAGGCCCGCTCGATGGGCCGCACGCCGAATGAGATCGTGACAATTGCGTCGCTGATCGAAACTGAGACCGGCGTTGAACGCGAACGCCCGGTCGTTGCGGGCATCATCAACAACCGTCTGGAGCGCAACATTCCGCTCGGCATCGATCAGACAAACGTTTACATAGCAAAGATGCTCGGCAAATGGGACGGGACTATCCATAAGAGCGATCTTGAAGTAGATTCACCCTACAACACCCGAACGAAGACCGGGTTGCCGCCGGGCCCGATCTCTTCCGTCACCGAAAGCTCGATCCGTGCGGCGTTGAATCCGGAGCAGAATGATTATCTCTACTATGTCCGCAACGTCGATCTCAATGACGGTTCGCACTGGTTTTATGCTTCCGCTGCCGAATTTGAAAAGGGCAAGGCGAAGTATCAGCGATGGCTGGAAAAAGAGAGAATGGAAGAACGCGCGAACCCAACTGTTGGATCAAAATAGCGCACTTCTGCAGATGGTCATTTATTTCGTGAATATTCGTGTCCTGTTTTGTGGTTTTCGTGGTGCGGGTTCCGGCTTCGCCACTACGAAAACCACGAACAAGGCCGAAAGTACCACCACATAGTTGAATGATAAAACTTCTCGCTCTTGATCTTGACGGCACGCTGCTTGATTCGCGAGGGCAAATTCCTGAATCAAACCGGGCCGCGATCCGTGCGGCCGAGGGAGCCGGTGTACTTGTGACCATTGCGACCGGGCGGCGGTTTCGAGATGCGCGGCCGGTCGGTTTGGAATTGGAGCTGAACGCCCCGCTCGTAACTCACAATGGAGCGCTTCTAAAGTATGCGGGATCGCTTGAGACCGTTGCGGCTTCCCTGCTTGACCGGGAGACGACGCGAGAGATTGTTCGTGTCGGAAAGCAGTACGGCGGCGATGCCCTGGTCAGTGCTGATCCACAGGGCCAGGGTTCGCTTCTTTACGACCGTGTTTCGGATGTTAACATTCCTCTGCAACGCTACCTTGCTTGGGCAACGCGGCTCCATGGTGACGACGCCGAGAACGCTGTGGCCCATGTATCCGATCTTCTCGATGCGTTGTCCGATCATCAGGTCATACATATTTCCTTCTCGGGCACATGCGATGCGATGGGCCGAATGGTCGATTTTCTCGAGAACGAACTTGCGGATTCCGTTACGATTCTGCCCACAATCTATCCGCGGCTCGATTTTACGTTGATCGACATTCTGCCGCCCGGAACGACAAAAGGTACCGGCCTGGAAACGCTTGCACGAAGCCTAGCGATCAGCCCGGATGAGGTAATGGTTATCGGCGATAATTTCAATGATCTCGGCATGCTCGAGTTCGCCGGCACGCCCGTTGTGATGGGAAACGCCGACCCAAGTTTGCTTGAGCGGCCCGAATTTTATAAAACTGTATCTAACGATGAAAGCGGCGTGGCCCGTGCCATAGACCGCTTTATTTTCGGAAAGGAGAATTAAGTGGCAAATCGCACAGCGGTTATCGAAACCAACAAAGGGACTATCAAATTTGAGCTTCTTGAAGAGGATGCTCCGAAAACGACCGAGAATTTTAGCACTCATGCAAAGAACGGATATTACGACGGCGTGATCTTTCACCGCGTTATTCCGAACTTTATGGTTCAGGGCGGCGACCCGCTCGGTGAAGGATATGGCGGCGAATCGATCTGGGGCGGAAAGTTCGATGACGAGATCGACCGCGACTCAGAGCTTTATGCCGGCGGGTATGATAAAGGCACCGTCGCGATGGCCAACGCGGGGCCAAATACTAACGGTTCGCAATTTTTTATAATGCATGTCGATTATCCGCTGCCGGCAAGCTATACGAAATTCGGCCGGGTACTTGAGGGCCAGGAAGTCGTTGACGCCATCGCGAACGTGCCCCGCAGCCCGAACGACAAACCGCTTGAGCCGGTAAAGATGGAACGCGTTTATATCGAAGAGCCTGCGTCCTGATGCGAGCCGTCGTACAACGCGTCACGCGGGCACGGGTTACCGTGGGCGAAGAGGTTACAGGCGAGATCGGGTCGGGCCTGCTTGTTTTGCTTGGCGTTTCAACCCGCGATACCGAGGCAGACGCGACCTATCTGGTCGAAAAAACGCTCAATCTGCGGATCTTTGATGACGCCGACGGGAAAATGAATCTTTCCCTGCTGGACACGGCTGGCGAATTGCTGGTTGTTTCTCAGTTCACGCTTTATGGCGATGCCCGGAACGGCCGCCGGCCGTCTTACATCGATGCGGCGCGGCCGGAGGAAGCAAATCGGCTGTACGAATTCTTCATCTCGGAAGCTGGCAGAAAGGTTTCGCAAGTTCGATCGGGCAGGTTTCAGGCGATGATGAATGTCGAACTCGTCAATGACGGACCCGTGACGGTGCTGCTCGACAGCGAAAGGCAATTTTAGGCATTGAATCGCCGCCCTTTGCGTTCTTCGCGGGCTTTGCATGCAAATCCGACAGTTCGAACGGGATTTCCCCAGGTTTAGCAGGTGAGTGAACCAATGATCTATATGAAAACGACCATCCAATTGTTTATTCTCGCCTCGGTGCTGCTTGCCCTATCGTGCGGCGGTTCGGCACCGGCCCGCAATACAAAGACGGGTTTGACCACCGGCGTTCAACCCGTTGCAGACCCGGAGGTTGCCGTGATCGAGATGGAAAATTCGGCCGCCTACGGCAC
>CAUJFK010000013.1 GCA_963169175.1 Acidobacteriota bacterium
AGTTTCACGGACCGGAAGCAGCAGCGATTATCAGATATCGTTCTCATTAAAACCGGCCGGTGCCGCAAAGTTTGGAGAGTGGACAAGCAAGAACATCAACAATTACATGGGCGTTGTGCTCAACAATCAGGTCAAGTCGATCGCGTTCATCCGTTCGCGGATCGATGACCAGGGCGAGATATCCGGTAAGTTTACAAAAACGGACGCCGAAGACCTTGCATTGACGCTGCGTTCCGGTGCGTTGCCGGCGCAGATCGAGTATCAGGAAGAACGGACGGTTGGCCCAAGCCTCGGAGCTGACTCCATTCGTGCGGGTGTAACAGCCTCAGTTGCGGGCTTGGCATTTATCGTCGCCTTTATGCTGTTCTATTACCGCGGGTCCGGTATTAATGCGGTCATTGCGTTGATCCTGAACATGGTGCTGACGCTTGCGGCGCTAATTATGCTCGGTTCCACGCTGACACTGCCTGGAATTGCGGGCCTGATCCTCGGTATCGGTATGGCCGTTGACTCGAACGTGCTGATATTTGAGCGTATGCGCGAAGAGATAATCGCCGGGCACGGTGTGGCAAAGGCGGTCGAGATCGGTTTTGACAAGGCGTTCATCACGATCATTGATACGCACGTGACAACCATCATTGCGGCCGTGATCTTGTATCTGTACGGCTCAGGCCCGATCCGCGGCTTTGCCGTCACGCTCGTTCTCGGGCTGTTGATCAACTTGTTCTCGGCCGTTTTCGTGTCACGGACCATTTTTATGTGGCTGCTGGCACGGAACCCGGATATGAAGAAATTGAGTATTTAGTAGAACAGGCTGTTAGCCTGTTCGTCTCAGTCGGCGCTCCGAATGTAATGAAGCGCCATTCAACAGGCTGACGGCCTGTCGTACAACGGAAGCAAATGTTTCAAATTCTACCTAATATCAATGTCGATTGGATGGGCTGGCGTAAGCCGCTGGTCGCGATCTCGATCGTTATTCTGCTTGCCGGCCTGATCTCGGCCATCGGACGCCAGCTCTCACCCGGCGGAACGGAATCGTTCAACCTTGGTGTCGATTTCAAAGGCGGCACGGTCGTAACGGCCAAGTTTCGCCAGAAACCGGCCTCCGATGATATTCGCGATGCGCTGGAACAGGTGGGCATCGTTGAAGCCGTCATTCAGGAATCGACGGATAAGACCGATGAAGTTTTGATCAAAGTGCCCAACCTCGGCGAACGCGAGGAATGCAAGGACGACAACGGAAAACTTCTGCCGGAAGCAGGCCGCTGCCTTGTAAAAAAAGCATTGGACAGCAAGGTAGGTAAAGAGGCTGAGGGTTCGACACAATTGAATCAGGACGAAACGGCCGCGTATAAGATCGTCGGTACCGACGCGGTTGGGCCGGTTGCCGGAGCACAGCTTCGGAATCAGGCAGTTATCGCGACGTTGCTGGGAATGGTCGGAATTCTTTTGTTCATCGCCTTCCGCTACGACTGGACGTATGCTGCCGGTGCGGTCATCGCGGTGTTCCATGACGTGCTTGTCACGCTCGCGTTCTTTACGGTCTTTCAGTGGGAGATTAGCCTTACGGTGCTCGCCGCACTGCTTACATTGGTCGGATTCTCGGTCAACGACTCGATCGTTATCTTCGACCGTATTCGCGAAAATATGGGTCTCCACCGCGACCGGCCGATCTATCAGTTGACGAACGATTCGATCAATCAAACGATGTCGCGCACGGTCGTCACCAACGGGCTTGTGTTTCTTTCAGTGCTCGCTTTGGTCCTGTTCGGCGGTGAAGTGCTTCGCGGATTTTCATTGGCATTGTTCGTCGGCTCGATCACGGGAACCTATTCAACCATTGCTATTGCCAGCCCGATCGCTATCTGGTGGCAAAGCAAGCTTGGGATGAATTCCGTCAAGGAAGTGATGGCGCAGCCAAAGGGAGAAAAGATGGCCTCGGCCTCACGCCGGTCCGTAACGCGCCGTCCCGTAACCCGATAACTTATCAGGATATGAAACATACCTCCCACCTCAAAGGCCCGGATAGTAGAAAATCTTAAATTTCTCGCCGTCCGGGCTTGATTATTCTTGACAATCGTCCGTTAAATATTTAGACTGCATTACGTTGCTGGTCAATTAATGGAATTACGTCTGCTGTTCGCGTGAATAGCCTTGCTCTTTCACGCAGATCGTGGGATTTTTTGTATCCTTTGCCGGCACTGGAATCTGTTGCCCGCACTTGGTTACTAATAGTCCACAATCTTGAGGAACGCAGACAGCGCAGAACTGCGGCTGCCCTCGGTGGGAAGTGAATAGCTGCAACGTGCGGGATTGTTCTAATCATCAAAATTAGCAAAAGGTTTTTCGACCCTTGACCTTGTTTGGCACCGAAGTAAGGGAGGAATCTACTATGTTAGATCAATTAGTCGAGTCTAAAAGCCATGCTGGCGAAGACACAAGGCGAGGCAGCATACTGCTTGTGACCTTTGTTGTACTGGTCACGCTTTTGTTCGGCCTTTTCCTTAAGAGCCTGTTTGGCAAAAATTTCGAAATGGGCGGCGATGAGCTCTCGCTGGAAACACTTGTTGCTCCGCCGGTCATTGAGGAAGCCCCGGAACCGGAACCGGAAAAGCAGCCCGAAAAGCAAAAGGACCCGAACGTTGATATACGCAAGGAGATCATTGCGTCGATGGATGAGCCGCCGCCCTCAATTCCAAAAGAGGTCAGCACGGTCAAGAACACCATTCCGCCGCGTGACCCGAACAAATTTACGGTCAAGGGCGACACGAACTACAGTGCCGCCAATGCTCCGCCGCCCGATTATAAGGGGCCGGTGAACACGACCGGATCAGGCAGTGACGCAGGTGTCACGGGCCAGGGCGGTAACGACGACGTTGCCGCCGCGCCGCCGCCGCCGCCGCCGCCGAAGAAAGAACCGCCGAAGACCATCTCGGGCGGTGTGCTTAACGGGAAGGCGACAAGCCTGCCCAAGCCGCCCTATCCGCCGGCCGCACGCGCCGTGCGAGCAAGCGGTGCCGTTAGCGTGCAGGTCCTGATCAGCGAGACGGGTTCGGTCATTTCCGCTTCGGCGGTAAGCGGCCATCCCCTTCTGCGTCAGGCTGCGGTCTCCGCGGCGCGACAGGCACATTTTAGCCCGACGCTGCTTTCCGGCCAGCCCGTGAAAGTTTCGGGTGTGATCACATATAATTTCGTTCCATAAGGCGAACGATCCGTTCACCAGAGAAACGGCCTGGGCCTGGGCCGTTTCTCAATGTAAACAACGCAATCATTATTTTTCGATTTCTTTGGAGGAAAAACCATGACTCTTTTAGCAAGCCTTGCAGGATCGAATTTCCTTGGCTTATTCATGTTGTTCGCCGCGGGCGAGAAGAACCCGTTCACTATCTATGACATTGTCAAGAGCTTGACGATACCGGGTTGGTTCGTTATCGGGATCCTGCTCATTCAGTCGGTGTACATGATCGCGGTCGGCATCGAACGCTATCTCACGTACAACAAGGCGAAACAGCAGTCGCGTCAGTATGCGCCAAAGGTTGCGATGGCCCTCAAGAACAGCAATATCGACGAAGCCATCAACATCAGCGATCGCCACAAGGATTCGCACCTTGCCATGGTTGTTTCGTCCGGCTTGAAGGAATTTGCTGCTCATCAGGGAAACACCGAGATCTCGGCGGATGAGATGGAAGCTTCGAAGCGGGCCCTTGACCGTGCCATTGCCGTAAAAACAGCCGAACTAAAACGCGGCCTTGCGGGACTTGCTACGGTTGGTTCGACTGCGCCATTCGTGGGATTGTTTGGAACGGTTGTCGGCATCATCGGTGCTTTCGTTGGCCTGGCCCAGTCAGAGAACGCAGGTATTGCGGCGGTCGGCGGTGCTATCGCTGAAGCCCTTGTCGCAACGGCGTTCGGTATCGCGGTTGCCGTTCCGGCCGTTTGGCTGTTCAACTATTTCACCAACAAAGTAACGAGCTTTGGCGTCGAGATGGAAAATTCGGCATCGGAGTTGGTGGACTACTTTATTAAACAGCGGACAAAGGCCCTCAAAGGCTAATTGGCCCGTGGACCAACGGACAGCTTTATAAGGAGAATTCTGCCATGGGAGCACAAATCGGCGGAACTGGTGAATATAATTCGGAGATCAACGTGACTCCGATGGTCGACATCATGCTGGTGCTGCTGATCATTTTCATGATCGTCACACCATTGCTGAACGAAGGCGTGGCGGTGAACATTCCGAAGGATATGATCTCGCCTGAAGAGGACGCTGAAATAACGAAAGATACTTCAGTCGTTATCACTATCCCGAACAACACCGATTTTTATGTCGGCCGCGACCCGTTTCCGCTCAGTTCGCTGGGTGAAAAGGTGCAGAATATGATGAAGGACAAGGCGCCGGACAAGCGTATTGTCTATATCAAGAGCGGCGTTGAAGTGGATTATGGAACGGTCGTCCAGGCGATCGATGTCATTCGCAAGCAGGATATTGACAAAATAGGCCTGGTCGCTGACAAGAAGAAGGGCGGCGGGGGCGAGGCCCAGCAGCAGTAGTGCGGGGCTTTACCCGAACCCTTCACAGGAGTATTTAACATATGGCAATGGCAGCTGGCGGCGACGGAGCGGTCCCGCGAATCAACGTAACACCATTGATCGACGTTTTGCTGGTGCTTCTGATTATCTTTATGATCATCACGCCGGTCAAACCGAGCAAGTTTGAGGCAAAGGTGCCGGCCGAGCCGAAGAAGCAGGATAACCTTGAGGTCAAGCCAAACCCGCTGACGCTCGTCGTGGGCATCAATCGTGAGACAAAGGCCGTGACGCTCAATAATGAGCCTGCGGGCGATGTCAGCGATGCATCGGCCCTCACGGCAAAGCTTGAGCAGATCTTCAAGCAGCGCTCTGACAATGGTGTGTTCAGAGAAGGAACTAACGAGGTTGAAAAGACCGTCTTTATCAAAGCGCCGAAGTCGGTGCGTTACGGTGACGTCGTAAAGGTCATAGACGCCGCAAAGACGGCAAAGGCCTCGCCGGTCGGGTTACAGATCGACGATCTTGCTGAATGATCCGGACGATCTTGCTGAATTATCTGTAGGGGCGTTGGGCGGCCGCAACCGCCCGCGCATTGTCTTAATAAATCTGGGTATTAATGGAGTCGAAAATGAGATCTTCTCGTTTGGGAATATTTGTATTGTTAACGCTTGCAGTATTTCTAACCACAAATTGCGGTTACTACAACAAGGTAATGGCCCGAAAAAACCTGGTCGACGGGTCGATCGCATACAAAGAGCGAAAGTTCGAGGTTGCCGAAGGCCTTTTCCGTAAGGCTGCCGCTCGTGACCCGGAAGGTGAGACGCTCGAAGGCAAGACCGCACAGGTGTTCCTTGCTCGAACCCTTCACTCACGCTTTATCGGTAACCGCCAGGACACAGCTTTGGCCGAACAGGCGATCACAGAATACAAAAAGGCCCTAAGTAACGATAAGAACGATCAGAGTTCGTACAAGGCTGTGGCAAGCCTCTATGAAAATCTGAAGAAGCCTGACGAATGGAAGGCCTGGGTGACCGCTCGTGCGAATAGCGGCGACATTAGGCCCGAGTTTCGTGCGGAGGCTTTCACGGCGCTTGCCGCCAAGCAGAACACCTGCGCAAGCGAGATATCAGACACGCCGGCGACAAAGAAAACTGTCCAGCGTGACGGCAAGGACGTGTTTGAATATGTCAAACCGGCCGACCCCGCCGAACTGGCGAAATTGCGGGCATGTGTTGACGAGGGAACAAAGCTTATTGAGCAGGCCATCGCTCTCGAACCCGATGCTCTCAAGAACCTCGCCGCGATGAACCCAAAGACGATGTCTGATTCGGAACTAAAAGCAACCCTCGAAGTGTTGAAGCCGTTCGAATCAGCTCGTTCATATCGGGCCAGCCTTATTATTCAACGGTCTCGACTTGCCGAGATGGACGGGAACACGGCCGAACGCGACCGGTTGAAGGGTGAGGCCGATCAGGCGAAGGAAGCATTCTCGACCCTTGCCGACAAGGTCAGGGACCTGCAAAATGAGGTCGATGCCAGAAGAGCGGCCGCCGAAGAAGCGGAGAACGCCAACAAAAAGGCAAACGCAAATAAATAATCAGAAGGTGAACTTCCGGGAAAGGGTGATGCTCAATATATGATGGGAGCATCACCCTTTCTGCATCTAATCTCTTTCTAGGTTTGGGCTAGCCGCTAGTAAAATGCTCATAAATGGCTTGCTTGGTATAGAATTGCATCTCAGTCGCTAAGTGGGATCGATATTTACGAATGATCCGGATCGAAGACGTCATCAGCAAAGTAGAAGCAAATCGGCCTGATCCCGATGTGGATCTGATCCGGCGGGCCTACCTTTTCTCAGCGCTTCACCACCGGGGGCAGAAGCGGGCGTCGGGCGAACCGTATCTTGTCCATCCGCTCGAGGTAGCGGGCATTCTCGCGGATATGCGGCTTGACGAGGTCAGTGTTTCGACCGGCCTGCTGCACGATGTTGTCGAGGACACGCTCGTCGATCTCGAAACCCTCCGGTCCTATTTTGGCGATGAGGTGACCAATCTCGTTGACGGCCTGACAAAGATCGCCCACATCAGTAACCTCTCCAAAGAAAAACAGCAGGCCGAGAACGTTCGCAAGATGGTCCTGGCTATGATCACGGATGTACGGGTCGTGCTTATCAAGCTGGCCGATCGTCTGCATAATATGCGGACGATGCAGTATTTAAAGCCGGAAAAGCGCCAGCGAATATCGCAAGAGACCTTAGATATCTACGCCCCGATCGCTCATCGGCTTGGTATGGGTAAAATGCGAAGCGAACTCGAAGACCTCGCGTTTCGCAATCTCTATCCTGATGAGTACAAACGCCTGGCCCACGATGTTGACGCCCGCCGACCGGAGCTAGAGGCCGCACTTCATCGAATTCAGGAAACGATCAAAATGCGGCTTGCCGAGAACGATGTCCCGTTCGTATCCGTTGAGGGGCGTGTCAAACGTCTTTATTCGCTTTGGAAAAAGCTTAAGCGGCAAAAGATCACAATGGACCGGGTCTATGATCTGATCGCGGCCCGCGTGATAACGCTGAACGGCCGCAAGAATTGCTACCTGGCGTTAAGCGTAATACATGATACATGGACACCCGTGCCCGAGCGTTTTAAGGACTGGATCGCAATGCCGCGGGATAACCTGTACCAGTCATTGCATACTTCTGTTATCGGCGACGGCGGGCAGACATTCGAGGTCCAGATCCGCACCGAAGAGATGCATCACATCGCCGAAGAAGGCGTCGCGGCACACTGGAAGTACAAGGAGCGAAAACTGGGCGTCCGCGACGATGACGAGAGCCTGGATGAGCTTCGCAAGACCGTCGAAAAGCTTCTGCTGCCGCTGGTCGAGGATAATAAGGCGGACGAAGACTCAGAAGATTTCATCGAATCGCTTAAGCTCGACCTATTTCCAAAGGATGTTTACGCATTTACT
The DNA here is from genome assembly GCA_963169175.1 of Acidobacteriota bacterium. Taxonomy (GTDB): domain Bacteria; phylum Acidobacteriota; class Blastocatellia; order Pyrinomonadales; family Pyrinomonadaceae; genus OLB17. Next base: position 7,501 of record CAUJFK010000013.1, read on the forward strand.
CCGATGGGCAAGGTCATCCAACTGCCACGCGGCTCGACGCCATTGGACTTTGCCTACGCCATCCACTCCGAAGTAGGTGACACCTGCACCGGATCGAAGATCAATGGCCGTATCGTCCCATTGCGAACTGAACTCCAGAACGGTGACGTTGTCGAGATACTGACGACCGCGAATTCGAAACCGTCGCGCGACTGGCTGAATTACGTCGTAACCGCCAAAGCGCGCAATCGTATCCGCCATTGGATCGCTGATCAGCAACGGGCTGAATCCATTGATATTGGGCGCAAATTGCTGGAAAAGGAATCCGACCGTTTCCATGTATCGGCGAAAAAGTTGATCAACAACGAGGCAGAGATGAAGCGGATCGCCAATGAGTACGGACTAGGCCGTCCGGATGACCTTCTGGCCTCGATCGGCTACGGAAAGACGCTTCCGCGGAATGTTCTTTCAAAATTCCTGGGTGCCGAAAAGTTTGCCGAACTTGATCCGGAAAAGCGGAAGGAAACACGCATCGAGACCGGAATGAAGGCGGTCAAGAGATTGATCGGCCTCGGTGAGGACGCGATCGTTGTCAAGGGCGTGGACAATCTACTCACGACGCGGGCGCGCTGCTGCAATCCGCTGCGGGGCGAGGATATTGTCGGGTACATATCACTCGGAAAAGGCATTGTTGTCCACAACAAACGCTGCAAGAATGTTGCACAACTGATGGTTAACCGCGACCGTGTCGTTGACGTAGAGTGGGCAAAGAGCGGTCAGAATGAAATACAATCGGTCCGGATCCTCGTAACTACCGAGGACCGCACGGGCATGCTTGCCGGCATTACGAACGCGATCGCTGAGATCAAGACGGGCATTCGCGACGCGAGGGCTAACGTCTCGCGTGACGGCCGCGGGGTCATCGTAGTAACGGTCGAGGTGTTCGATAAAAAACACCTCGATAAAGTACTGAGTGCGATACAGCAGGTAACCGGAGTTATAAACGTGGAAAGGGTCAATGCCTGAAGTCCGGGTTGGCAACTGTGCCTTATTTAGCGGCATCTTGTTTCGAACGTTTCGTGTCTTCGTTTCGTGTGCTTTGTGGTCGAGGGTTCCGTTTTACCGCGACGAAAGGCACGAATCAAGAGGCAAAATGTGCGAAACAAAGATCTTCTTGTGAACTTGAACGCAATTTGGTAGCTTCAACAACCGATTAGCCAGTTTTGATTTTTCCGGCGTATTTGCTACAATTCGCCTTTTGCTTTAACCATAGGTAAGGCGGTACTACGACCAATGAAAGAGATCATTTCAACGCAGAATGCACCTGGGGCTATCGGCCCCTATTCGCAAGCGATCAAAACCGGGAACCTGGTGTTTTGTTCCGGACAGATACCGATCGACCCGGCAACCGGCGAATTCGTTTCGCAGGACGTGACGGAGCAGACCGAGCAGGTCTTCAAGAACCTCAAAGCGGTGCTTGAGGCGGCGGGAGCCACGCTGGACAACGTTGTAAAGACAACCGTTTTCCTTGCGGATATGGGGGAGTTCGCCGCGATGAACGACGTATATGCGCAGCATTTTGTTGAGAATAAACCGGCCCGGGCGACGGTGCAGGCGGCTCGGCTGCCGCGTGATGCGCGTGTTGAGATCGAGTGTATTGCGGTCGTCTAAGGCTTTAGGCTGCGCGAACTGAGTTTGCCGCGCGAAAAAGCCAACCGCCTGAAAATTTCGGCGGTTGGCAACTAAACGAAAGGTTTTGTTATCGAAAGACCTTAAGCCGCTTTGACAATTTTACCCGCTTTGATACATCGGGTACAGACTTTCAAACGTCCG
>CAUJFK010000014.1 GCA_963169175.1 Acidobacteriota bacterium
GGGCGCAAGACCTTTGCCGCGTGGGAGACGTATTGGCCGACGCATTCGAACTTCTGGCCAAATTGCATGACCGCAACGAAATACGTCGCCTCGAACACGCGCGACTCGAGCGATTGGCAGCCAAGCGTCTTTTTGAGCGGCGACCTAGCGGAAAAGGTCCGCGAGCTAAAACAAACCGACGGCCCTGATCTGCACGTAATGGGAAGCGCCGATATGCTCCAGACGCTCTTCAAAAATGATCTCGTCGATGGCCTCGAGCTGATGATAATCCCCGTCACGCTCGGCCAGGGCAAACGCCTCTTCCAGGACGGCACGATCCCCGCGGCCTTCAAAGTAACCCAAGCTCAAGTCGCGCCAAAAGGCATCATCATCGCCTCCTACGAACGCGACGGCGACGTAAAATCGGGAAGTCCGCAGATCGAAGAGGACTGAAGGATAAGAAGATTCACCACAGAGGCACGGAGAGCACAGAGGGTTTTTGAGCGGGCTGTTTAGTTTAATTGGTTGAATATTGCTATAAAAATTCCTAATCTTTTCTCAGTGTCCTCTGTGACTCTGTGGTGAATTAATATTGAGGACTGAAGGATAGGAAAATTCACCACAGAGTCACGGAGCGCACGGAGGAGTTTTTAAGAGGTTGGTCGGGTGAATAAGTTAAATATTGCTACATAAAATCCTAATGTTTTCTCAGTGTCCTCTGTGACTCTGTGGTGAGTTAAATTATGGAATTGAACGACTTAACTGAAAAGACCATTGGATGTGCGATCAAGGTGCACAGGGTTCTCGGACCGGGCTTGCTTGAGAGTGCGTATGAGGTTTGTCTTGTCCATGAATTGAGAAAGGCTGGTTTGAGAGCCGAACGGCAGGTTGCGTTGCCGGTCATATACGAAGGCCTTCAGCTTGATGCAGACTATTTTATCGACATATTGGTAGAAGACACGGTCGTTCTCGAACTGAAGTCCGTTGAACACCTCTTGCCGATCCACGAAGCCCAACTCTTAACCTACTTGAAGTTAGCGAACAAAAAGCTCGGACTGTTGATAAATTTCAACGTAACTTTGTTGAAAAACGGCATAAAGAGAAGAATTAACTGAGGATTCACCACAGAGGCACGGCGAGCACAGAGATGTTTTAAAAGGGATTGTAGGGCGAAATGGGGGTGAAGCGTTCTGTGCAATTGTTTTGATTTTTTTCTTAGTGTCCTCTGTGACTCTGTGGTGAATTCTTTGATAAACGGCATGAATTCACCACAGAGCCACGGAGAGCACAGAGGATTTCTTAAAAGGCTGTTCAGGTGAATAAATTGAGAGTTGCTCTATAACTTCCTAATCTTTTCTCAGTGTCCTCTGTGACTCTGTGGTGAATTCTTTTGATTGGAGAATAAATATGAAGACAACAGCTTTTATTCTGATTATGTTTCTGGGGGGTGTCGTGTTGGGACAGCAAAAGCCAACTACAGGCTATGCGCCGGTTGATGGGTTGAAGATGTATTACGAGATACACGGGAGCGGCGAGCCAGTGGTTTTGGTGCATGGGGCGTTTATGGCGATCTCGGGGGATTGGGTTGATTGGGTCAATGAGCTTGCCAAGACGCGGAAGGTGATCGCGGTTGAGATGCAGGGGCATGGGCGGACGGCGGATATAAAGCGCGATATTACTTATGAAAATTTGTCGGACGATGTGGCCGGCCTGCTCGACTATCTGAAGATCGAACGCGCGGATATTGTCGGTTACAGCCTGGGTGCGGGTACCGCGATGATGTGTGCGATCCGTCATCCGGAAAAGGTCCGGAAGGTCGTAAGCATCTCGCACCCGATCCGACGCGACGGCTGGGTCAAGGAAGCTAACGATTTTTGGCCGAACTTCAACGTGGAGATGATGAAAGGCACGCCCACTGAAACCGAGCGGGAGAAGCTTAATCCGGTGCGAGGCAGCTTCCCGGATTTTTTCAGTCACATCAAGGCGGCGGCCATGCGGCCGTGGGATTTCGGTGCCGATAAATTCAAAGCGACCAAAGCTCCGATGTTCCTCATCTTCGGCGACGCGGACGGCGTGCGGATGGAGCACATCACCGAAATGTACCGTCTCAAAGGCGGCGGCAACATCCACGGCGACATGCAGCCACGCCCCGATACGCGTCTCGCAATCATCCCCAACACAACCCACGTCACGCTCATGAATCACCGACAAACGATCATCCCGATGATAAACGACTTTCTCGATGCAAAACCCCAGAAGTAGGGTCTCGGGGAGGAGATCAATTCACCACAGAGGCACAGAGATCACAGAGATTCTGAACCAGCATTCTGTCGGCGTGCTTTTGCGTCCCGACGTTTTCTGCATTAGATCAAGATCTATTCGATCAAAATCTTTCTCCGTGTTCTCCGTGTCTCTGTGGTGAGAAAATCTTAAAAGGTTTAATATACCGACAACAGGTAAAAATATATGGCAAAAGTTACTGGCATTGGCGGGGTGTTTTTTAAGAGTAAGGGCAAAGGTGCTGAACTTGGGGCATGGTATAAGGAGAACCTTGGCATTGAGCTTGAGAGTTGGGGCGGGGCGATATTGCGTTGGGCCGATGATAAGGCCGACGATGACGGGCTTACGGTTTGGAACGCGGCGGACCACGATACGAAATGGTTCAGCCCTAGTGAATCTTCGTTTATGATCAACTATCGCATCGATAACATGGACGAAATGCTCGCACAGCTAAAACAAAACGGCGTCGAGATAGTCGCCGGGCCGGATTCCGCCGAAAACGGCAAATTCGCCTGGATAATCGACCCCGACGGAAACAAAGTCGAACTCTGGCAACCAATGGCCTGGGATGAGAAGAATAAGGGATAGATAGGTGTCAATGATATAATTTGCTTGAGGTTAACAGTATGTCAACAATCGCAGAAGCGGAGAAATTGGCATTCAGTCTCTTCGAAAAAGATCGGGCAGAATTGATCGGAAAGATCATTCGATCGCTTCCTTCGCCGGTTGTTGCGGAGGACGAGGATTGGGTGGAGGAAGCATTGCGCCGAGATCGCGAGATGGATGAGAAGCCCGATATGGTGCTTAGCGAAGAACAGTTCTTCACGTCGCTGCGAGAGTACGTTCGCAAATGACGGCGTTTTCCTCAATGCGTGTCAGATTACTTCGCAATATCTAGTCGGATATCGAGTCTGCAATGGACTATTATCTTCTGTATGCAGGTGCGGAATCGCTATTAAACTTCGATAAGATTCGTGATCAGGAAAATGGCCTATGGAAGTAGTAAAGCAAAATGTCAGAGTGACGGCGGATCGGAAGGTGTTGATCGAGCTGCCGCAGACTGCTTTGCCGAATCAGACGGCGGAGGTTATTGTTTTGTTTGAGAGTGCGGCGCCGGGTGCGGATAGGTTGGCAGAGATCGACGCGGCGATGTCTGATCCATTATTTTTGGCTGATCTTGACGAGATCCGTGAGGACTTTCGTCATTTGGATGCTGAAGAGGTGGGCCGTTGAAAATTGAGCGATGGAGCGTTTGGCTTGCCGGCCTTGATCCAACTGTCGGGTCGGAACAGGGAAAGACCCGTCCCGTAATTGTGATCAGCCAGACCCCGATCAATGATCGTCTGCCGGTTGTAAACGTCCTTCCGATAACTTCGCGAAAACCTGGGCGACGTGTCTATCCGAACGAGGCTTTGTTCGATGCCGGGACGGCGAATCCGCCGAATGAATCGATAGTGCTTTGCTTTGAGATCCGTACGCTCGATAAGCAGCGCCTCATCAAACACATCGGCGACCGAAATAACACTAACATTCAGGAAGCAATAGTCGAGGCTCTTTGCTTCCAACTCGAAATACGATGACCTCAAACGATAACGTCAAGATCAACGACTTTGTAGTGCGTTTTGCCAACGTAAACGGCACCGGTTCGGCGTCGGCTAATGCTTTGTTTACCAAGGCGGTTTTTCGGATGGGTGTGCCGGTTACGCCGAAGAATATTTTTCCTTCGAATATTCAGGGCCTGCCAACGTGGTATGAGGTGCGGGTTTCGGAGAAAGGATATTTGGGCCGCCGCGAAGGTGTTGACCTGATGGTTGCGGTCAATCCGCAGTCGATGAAGAAGGATTACGCCGATGTGATGAGCGGCGGGTATTTTGTTTATGACTCGTCGAAGCCATTGCCGCCGGGTTATGACCGCGACGACATCACACACATCGGCATTCCGATGACGGAGATGTGCAACGCCGAATACACCGACGCGCGGCAGCGGCAGCTTTTTAAGAATATTGTTTATATCGGCGCGCTTGTCGCTCTGTTCAAGATCGAATTTTCGGTTATTGAACAGCTGATCAGCGAACAGTTTAAGGGCAAGGAAAAGCTGATCGCGCCGAATATAAAGGCGCTGAAAATGGGCGAGAAGTGGGTTGAAGAGAATTTCGACCTTGGTGAAGGCAGGGCGTCTGCACCGCCGGATGATGATAAAGCCCTCACTAACGTGCGGGCTTCTGCAACGTTTGACCTGTGCATCGAACGGCGTGATCTGCTTGGCGACAAGATACTTTACGGCGGCAACTCGGCGTGTGCGCTTGGTGCGATCTATGGCGGGGCAACAGTTGCGGCGTGGTACCCGATCACGCCTTCGACATCGGTCGTCGATGCGTTTGCGAAATACGCTTCGAAATATCGCGTTGACGCCGCGACGGGAAAGAACAACTACGCGATCGTCCAGGCGGAAGATGAGCTTGCGGCGATCGGGATGGTCATGGGTGCGATGTGGAACGGCGCACGGGCGTTTACGGCAACAAGCGGCCCGGGCGTGTCGTTGATGAATGAGTTTTTGGGTCTCGGCTATTTTGCCGAAATACCTACCGTTTTGATCGATGTTCAACGGACCGGGCCTTCGACCGGAATGCCGACGCGAACGCAGCAGTCTGATCTGCTTTTGGCCGCATACGCATCGCATGGTGACACGAAGCATCCGCTGCTGCTGCCCGCGACGCCGAAAGAGTGTTTTGAAATGACGGCACAGGCATTTGATCTGACAGAACAACTCCAAACGCCCGTGATCGTAATGACTGATCTCGATCTCGGGATGAACGATCATGTCACCGAACCGCTCGAATGGGACGATACGCGGACGTATGAACGCGGAAAGGTGCTGACCGGACGGCAATTGGATGACATCTACGGCGTAGCACGGACACTATTGTCCGCTATTGACGACGCCTCGTCGGACATAAATGGCAATGGCAATGGCCACGTTGCCGGAGTTAGCGGCGATGATGACAACAGCGTCCTCGCTTCTGCTGATCTCGAAATGCAGCCCGATGCCGAAGGCGAATCGGCCGGGTCGTATATCGAACAATTTCGCGGCAAGTATGGCCGTTATCTTGATATTGACGATGACGGAATTCCATACCGGACTATTCCCGGAACGCATCTGACCCGCGGTGCATATACGACACGCGGTTCGTCCCGCGATGAATACGCCGTTTATACCGAAGACGGCGAAGCGTACCGCCGCAACGTTGACCGGTTGGCAAGAAAATGGAAAACGGCTGAAGAACTTGTTCCGCCGCCAGTATTTTATGCACCGCAAAAGGACGGGACAGCCGAACGCGTCAGCAGCCCAGATGTCAGCAAGAGTTCGACGCAGGGCGTTATCTATTTTGGGACATCAACATACGCAGCCCGCGAAGCCATCGAAATGCTCGACGCCGACGGCATTCACCTCGACGCAATGCGACCGCGTGCGTTTCCATTTGGCAAGGCGTTCCGCGAATTCGTCGATGCCCACGAACGCATCTTCGTCATCGAACAAAACCGCGACGCCCAATTCCGCAGCCTGATAATGATCGAACTCAGCGCCGCCCTGTCGGAACCGGGAGCGGTAGCGACTGGGTTATCTGACAAACTGATCTCCGTCCTAAATTACGACGGCATGCCGATAACGGCGGATAATATTTACAGGCAAATAAAAGGTAATTTGCGTTAGAATGTTTTTATGAA
>CAUJFK010000015.1 GCA_963169175.1 Acidobacteriota bacterium
GCCCGCCGGTCGTGATAACTATGTCCGATCGCTTGATGGCGTCGCGAATAGTTTCTTCAAGCCGTTCTTCGTCATCACCGACGATCGTCTTGAGCTTTAACTCAACGCCCGCCTCATTCAGCTTTTGCGTAAACCAAAGGCTGTTGGTATCCATTCGTTCGGGCGTTAGAAGTTCGGAACCGACGGCAATTATTTCTGCGGATAACATAGATCGTTGAAGAGGTTGTGTTGATAATGAGTGATATTTCGGTACGGCGGATGCTGACCCTTGTTCCTCTTATTCTGCATTTTCTTCATCTTATTCGGTGGTAAACAGTTACCAAGTACCGAATCTGATGAAACAAATCTGAATCTTGGAACAAGAACATCATATCCGAACTGTCTAAGGCCTTTGAGACACGGTCCCGTGACGTCTGGTCCGGCGACCTGGCGTACATTTCTATTTACCGTAGATCTCAACAACCGGCTTCCCTTCCTTATTGATATAGGCCCGATACATTCCTTCTGAATTGAATGAAATGCCAATATTGCCAAACTTATCCATGGCAATCACACCGCCGTCGCCGCCGAGGCGCTGGAGCTTTCGTTTGATGACCAAATCGGCCGCCGCCTGAATGGTCAGGGCCCTATACTCCATCAGCGAACTGATATCACGTGCCACGCCTAAACGAATAAAATATTCGCCCCAGCCGGTTCCTGACACGCCGCACGTCTGATTATTGGCATACGTCCCGGCACCAATTATCGGAGCATCTCCGACACGGCCGTATTTCTTGCTCGTCATCCCGCCAGTCGATGTGCCCGCCGCAAGATTGCCGTCCTTATCCAATGCAACCGCCCCCACCGTTCCAAATTTGTTATAGGGGAGTTCCGAAGCCTCCATCCGCGACACCGCTTTCGGTTTCTCACTTTGGGCCTCAGGCTTTGGACTTTTGGCCTTTTCTTCCTTCAGTATCTGCTGCAGCGCATCCCAGCGCGGCTGTGTCCAGAAATATTTCGGATCGACCAATTCTATCTTTTGTTCCGCCGCGAACTGCTCGGCCCCATCGCCGATCATCATCACGTGCGGGCTTTTTTCCATCACGGCGCGGGCAAGCGTGATCGGGTTTTTTACCCTATGCACTCCAGCGACGGCGCCCGCCGCCAGCGTTTTGCCGTCCATGATCGAAGCGTCAAGTTCATTCTTGCCGTCGTGTGTGAAAACCGCTCCTTTTCCCGCGTTGAATAACGGCGAGTCTTCTAAAATGCGGATGGCGATCTCGACCGCATCCAGCGCCGGCTTCCCAGCCTGCAATGCCTTATAGCCCGCAAGCACGGCCTCTTCCAATTTGTCGCGGTATGCCTTTTCCTGCTGCGGCGTGAGCGAGCCTTTTGCGATAACGCCCGCCCCGCCGTGGAGGATAAACCCAAGCCGCGGATTCTGCGGCCCTTGAAGCTGAACTATCTCAGCCGGAGCCGGCTTTTGCGCCGGGGCGACGATCGGCAGTGCAGTTATGACAAGAAGGAGAATGACCAGGTAGTTTCTCATAAAATATGTCCCGGAATTTATTTTTTTGCGGACTTTCACTTCGTGGACGCGGGATCTTGTTCATCTTATTCGGTATTTTTCTTCATCTTATTCAGTGGTAAAGAGTTACCTACCATAGAAGAAGATGAAGGAGATCCGAATTTCGGAACAAGAACATCACACCAGCACTATCTTAGAGCTTTTCAGACATTTCCATTTATTAGCCAAACCTAGTGGCAATTGAAAAAACAAATGAAATTTCAAAACTGTCTAAGCCGCCGCCTTTAGTTCGGTGAAGCCTAACACCTTGCGCAGTACAGGACTCTTGGCCAACAGCAGGCCTTCCTCGACCGCCCAGGGCGAAAGCTGACACGCCGGATCAATTATCGAATCGAGAAAATCTTCCCATGCGATCCATTCAACCTCAGCGACCTCATGCGGGTTTATCGAAGGTTCCTGATCGGTAACGCCGACCAGCACCGGGCAGATCTCATTCTCGACGACGCCGTCCTTTTCGGCCCGATAACGAAAGTGCGGAAGTGCCATGTGGAGTTCGATATTCCGCAGCCCAAGCTCGTACCCAAGCCTTCGGGCCGCCGCCTGCTCGGTCCGCTCGTTCAGCATCGTATGGCCGCAGCATGAGTTGGACCAAACACCCGGCCACGTAAGCTTGCCGAACGCCCTTCGCTGAAGCAGCATCTCGCCCTTCGAATTAAAGAGGAACACCGAAAAGGCCCTGTGCAGCTTTGTATCCGCGTTATGCGTTTCCGATTTCCGCGCCGTTGCAAGCGGGTTATTTTCCTCGTCCACAAGCACGACCATCTCATCGAAAGCGTAGTATGACCGCCTGTACCAAAGATACATGGCGATCGCACATCCACCGCCGATCGCGGCCGGAATACCAAGCCCGGCCACGGCCGCCAGTGCTGTCCAGAAAAAAATGATAAAGAACGCGCTCGATCCGATCTGTACCGGCGGCGGCAGCATTGGCCGAAAATGGCTGATAGTAAACTCGGTAATTAGTGAACCGATCGTTCCCACAACGACCCAACCCAGGAAATTCAAGGCAGGCACGCCGTAATAAACCCCTCCACCCGTATAGCTCCAGAAACCCAGTGTGACCGCACCGGGGTCAAGTACCAGATCAAAGGCCAGAAGCAGGAATGTAGAGAACACGATGCGTCGCCGCCGCGAAACAAAAAGATCACGGGCCGCCGTGTACGAGCACAGCATCAACGGCGTCCACGCAAACGCGATCGTCCACGGAACAACGCCGAACAACCTATAGCCAAGATGGCCCGAATACCCGATGTGTCCATATGGAAATCCGGTATATACGGCCAACGCCTCGGCAGCAAGAGCGTATAGGCCGAGGATCGCGACAAGTTTCACCGCGTCACGCCATCCGAGCCACAATTTCAACGCCCAAAATGACGGGACCGCAAAAAGCAGCACGTTTATCGACGACAATACATTCGCCCACTGCGGCATTTCGACCTTGGTCATAAAGACCGCGCCCGATGCCAGCAGTACCAGGACGACCGCCGTAAAAATGCTAATTCTGGAGGTTTTTAACATCCTTGTAAGAGTATTGGCCGCGGATTTGCGCGAATGGCGCGGTTAAGATCGGAAGAAGGCCCCTAAAGATTCCTCCTTTTCCGATCCGCCCCATCCGCGAAAATCGGCGGCAAAAATTTCTTCCTCACTGACCCGTTGAGTTCAAATAATCCCGTACCATTTTCATATCCTCCCACGTCTCGCGCTTTTTGTGCGGGTCGCGGAGGAGGTATGCGGGATGGTATGTCGGCATTACTTTGACGCCGAAATAATCTTGAAACCTGCCGCGAACTTTTGTGATCCCATCCTTTGTATCGAGCAGATTGTGAAGCGCGGTGTTTCCCATCACGACGATCACCTTTGGCTTGATCACGGCTATCTCGCGGAGCAGGAACGGCCGGCATGTGTATGCTTCGGTCAGCGTCGGTGCCCGATTTCCCGGCGGACGACAGCGGTTGATGTTGCCTATCGCCACTTCCTCACGCGTCATCCCTATCGCCTCGATTATCTTGTTCAAAAGCTGCCCGGCCCGGCCAACGAACGGCTCACCTTGTTTATCTTCATCCGCGCCGGGAGCCTCGCCGATGAACATTAGATCGGCGTTAAAGTTGCCAGTTGTTTGGACGATCTGCAAACGTCCTTCGGACAACGGGCACCGCATGCAGTTGCCAATGTCGTTTCGGATGTCCACTATCGTCTCGGCCGAGTTGGACATGCCTTTCCCCAGATGACCAAACATCGACGCCTCCGCCCTCATTTCTACAGCAGGAGCCGCCGTTTCGGCTGACCTGACCTCATCGTTCCCTGTCCTACCCATATTAATAGTTTCGGCTGGTGATCTGCGGTTCTTCAACGAAGGTAACGCAGCCAACCGTCGCCCCACTGGAGTCTCCGCATTGCTCGCGTTACCCTGTGGCTGTGCTTTAACTGGCTGGACATTCGATATTCCCACAGACGCCGCAACAAAACTCCCCTCCTTGGAAAAGGAGGGGTGGCTGCCGGCGTCTTTGGCCGGCAGACGGGGTGGTTCGCTCGCCCTGCTGCCGTACGAAGCCCGCTTTACAGACGTTGCCGACATCTCCGGCAGCTCGACGCTTAACGCCTCAACCCCAAACTCCTGCAAATACAGAACGTGTTCCTTTACATCGGCTATTAGCTCAGCTATTTCCAGATCTCGCGGCATTGGCAGGATTCGATTTACGCAAATTTACTATTTCATCCAATATCTTATCAGCCAGCGCACGCTTTGACATAAGTCCGAGAGCGGTCTCGCGTTGACGCGTCAATATGGTCGCGATATTCGTGTCCGTGTTGAATCCGGCGCCTTTCGCGGTGATGTCGTTGGCAATGACCATATCCAAATTCTTTTTGGCCATTTTGCTCTTCGCAAATTCGATCACATCATTCGTCTCGGCAGCAAAGCCGATGACCATTTGTCCTTCGCGACGCCGCTTTGAAACTTCCGACAAAATATCCGGTGTCTTTTTCAACTCAAGCGAAATTCCGTCAATGCCTTCTTTTTTAATCTTCGCGTCCGCCACATTGGCCGGAGAATAATCCGCGACCGCCGCCGCGCCGATAAAGACGGTCGCATCCGCAACCTTTTCCATCACGGCGTCGAACATCTCTTGAGCCGAGATCGAGCGGATCAACTCAACTCCGTCAGGCGGCTCAACACTCGTCGATGCCGCAACTACGGTAACCCTCGCCCCGCGTTCCCGCGCCGCCACGGCAACGGCAAACCCCATCTTCCCCGATGAATGATTAGAAATAAACCGGACCGGATCAATAGCCTCCCGCGTCCCGCCGACAGTGATGAGGATGTGTTCCTTCGTTAGATCATCTTTCAACGCAGAGACGCTGAGGCGCAAAGATGTCTCTCTACCGCCTCTGCGTCTCTGCGTCTCTGCGTCTAAAAGATTCAAAACCTGGGAAACGATATTCTCAACATCTTCCAATTTCCCCGTTCCGACCGTCTTGCACGCAAGTTCTCCAGCAACCGGATCGACAAACCGCACACCGTCGGCACGCAATCGCTCGATGTTCCGCTGCGTCGCCGCCTGCTCCCACATCGTCACATTCATCGCCGGAGCGATCAGAACCGGAGCAGTCGAAGCCAGATATGTTGATGAAAGAAAATCGTCCGCGATCCCGTTAGCGAATTTTGAAATTATATTCGCCGTCGCCGGTACGATGAGCAGCAGGTCGATCTCTTGCGAAAAATTGATATGCGCGATCGGATCAGGATTCGCCGGGTCGTAATCGTCCACGATCACATGCCTGTCCGTCAGCGCCCTAAAGGTAAGCGGCCGCACAAACTCCGTCGCATGCCGCGTCATCGCCACGCTAACTTCGCAGCCCGCCTTCTGCAGCAACCGCATCACCTCGATCGCCTTATAAGCCGCGATCCCGCCGGTTACGCCTAAACCAATATGCAACTTGGTCATACACTCAATCTTAGCTTAAATTGATTGTTGATTGCATCCGATCATTCAAAAAGGCAAATGAGGTAACCACATCAATAAGACGTGGTTCTCCACATTCAAAAACAAAAGATCGCACTTAGAATTTGGAGTTATGAAACGTACTTCTATAGGTCTCATCGTCTTCACCCTCACTTTCTGCATCGCGTTGTTTGCGGTATGGTCTCTCTCCACATCAGCGCTGAGTCTGAGCTACTCTCATTCTAATAATGTCGTTAATTCCGTCGGCACACCGGAAATTCCGATGGTCGAACCGACCATGGAGACCGAATCAGATAATGGAAATACTGAAGAGACGCGAATCGAATTTTTCACCGACGATAAGCGAATAGGTCGTCCCGGTAAGAATAAGATCGAAATTCGATGTTACAGCGTTGGGTCTGAAAGATTCGCTGAAATCAAATTTTATACCCGATCCGAATACGGTGCTTGGCTTCAAAGTCAATCGCTTAAATTCGACAAAGATGGAGTAACAGGTTGCAACCCGATAATTGAGGACTTTAATAACGACGGACTGAACGACTTCACGTATGAGTCGGCCGTTGCCGCCCGGGGAGCAAATGAAGTTCGTAAACTTTTCATATATGACAAAAGCCAGGACGACCTGAAATACATCAAAAATTCTGAGGAATATCCAAATCTTGCGTATAACAAAAGACTCCGCTGCATTGATTCCTTTTTGGTTTATGGCGCAACTTCTACGGTTTTTCTCCGAATCGAAGGCGATACTTTGAAGGAGTTCGCCTCAGTCTCGACCGGAGAAGAACGGGTTGCAACTGTGACCGATAAGTTTGGCAATGAGCGCGTACTTAGCCGAAAGGAATTAGATCCCAATAATTTTGAGCAGATCTACACTCGATTCACAACATACAACCCGCCAAGATGAAGTATCGCGGATCGTTGGGCTTTCGCTAAACCCCAAACTGTCTCAAATGATGATCGATGTGCTTCCATTGCGTTTCGCCCCATTGTTTGCCGGTTAGCGGGCCGAAGAAGCCGTGGACGCTGCCTTCGAGGCCGGTTTCGCCCATGTGGTGAAATTCGCTTATCAGATCGCGTAGTCGAATTCGCGTCGATTCAAACTCCGGCTCATCCTTGACCATAAAATCCGGGCCTGTCGGGCGGTTCTTTTTGAATGGCTGTTCGCCGAAGAACTCGTTTCTGAAAAACCGCGAAAACAGCTTTCCTGGCAATATCTGTTTCATCGGCTTTATGCCCATTCCCATTTCAAGCACGCGTGCCAAGTGCTCCATCGCCTGCGCCGCCGACATCGTGCCCCACTGCCGCTCAGCATCCGTTGAAAACCGTCCAAGCCTTTCGAGCAAATCATCGCGACATTCCGCATCAAATATCGTTTTCATCATGGTCAAAGAGTCGATCAGTTCTTCTTGTTTTTCTTATTCGGTGGTGAGGTTTTTCCCCAACCACAGAAGAAGAGGAGCAATATGAAAAGAATCCCGAGATCAAAACATTGAGATAAATCCAGCAAAATTCTACATCAGTTCGGCAAAATAGCTATGCTAAACTCCCAGGTTAGGATGCAGCCGACACTTTTTGATCCGCCTAAGGCAGCCGTTTCTTTGGACGAGTTGATCCTCTATGCGCTTGGCGAATTCCAGTCGCGCGGGCATAGGCTGGCGGACCGCGAACTAGCGCTCGACCGGCTGCGGCACGCTTTTGACCGGGCATGCGAAAAGCTTAGTATTGTGTCGCTTTCTGATGAAGCGATCGCGTCACTCCTCAAAAAGGCCGGGGCCGCGGTTGTTGAGATACCCGATTATTTTGCGAAACGCCCGTTTCGCGTGACTGTCCCGCCGGCGTTGGCTTCGGACGCTCTGACTGTTTACCATCGAATAAATGCCAAACATTCCTGAAACCACGTCGACCGAAACCATATACAACGGCAAAGTCTTCGATATACGCATCGACGCTATTCGCGAAGGCAATATCGAATACAACCGCGAGATAGTCGTCCACAAGGGCAGCTCGGTCGTGATCCCTGTTTTTGAAGACGGTACCGTTGCTCTTGTGCGCCAATACCGCCATGCCTCGGGTAAATATTTGCTTGAGATCTGTGCCGGAACATTAAACGCCGGCGAAGGCCCCGAGATCGGAGCACGGCGTGAATTGGAAGAAGAGGTAGGCGTTACCGCGGGCAAAATGGTCAAACTCTGCGAATTCTATGTCTCGCCAGGGTTTCTCACAGAAAAGATGCACCTTTATCTCGCAACGGAACTAACCGAAACCGCCCAAAACCTCGAACCTGACGAGATACTTACCGTCGAACGCCACTCGCTCGACAATCTGCTTCAAATGGTCCGCCGCGGCGAGATCGAGGATGCGAAAACCATCATCGCCATCCTCTTATGTCAGAACCGGGAGCCGTA
>CAUJFK010000016.1 GCA_963169175.1 Acidobacteriota bacterium
AGCCTGATACTCAATCTGCTGGCGGTTATTATGAGCGTGATCTGCATTGTTGGGATCATCTTCTCACGCCAGTTCATTGACCTCATAGCTGACGGATTCTCGCCGGAAAAAGCCGCTCTTGCCGCAACACTAACGCAGATAATGTTCCCGTTCATCCTGCTCGTCGCACTTGCGGCGGTTGCGATGGGCGTTCTGAATACAAAAGGCATTTTTGGTATTCCTGCCTCGGCATCGACCGTTTTCAATATCGTTTCGATCATTTTCGGCCTCGCCCTTGCATATTGGCTCAGCGGCGGCGGCTGGCTGGAAGCTCACGACAAGAATGCGCTCCCGAATGCCGCTTCACAATGGGCAATAATCGGAATGGCCATCGGCACGCTCATCGGCGGTGCGGCACAGTTCCTGATGCAGCTACCTTCCCTCTACAAGGTCGGATTTCGCTTTCTTCCAGTGCTCAGCTTTGCCGATGAAGGTGTCCGAAAGGTCGCGGCGTTGATGGCCCCGGCGATCATCGGCACCTCGGCGGTGCAGATCAACGTGCTCATTAACACATATTTTGTCTCCGGCATTGAGGGAGCGCAGGGCTGGCTTAGCTATTCATTTCGCCTGATGCAGTTCCCTATCGGCCTGTTCGGCGTGGCTGTCGGAACGGCGGCGATCCCGGTCCTTTCGCGGCTTGCGGCCGAAGGCAAGATCTCGCAGTTCCGCGACACCATCTCTTCATCAATGAATCTGGTCTTCCTGATGACGCTTCCATCGGCATGCGGCCTGATCGTTCTCGGCGAACCAATAGTCCGGCTCATTTACGAGCGGGGAAAATTTGATGCGACCGCAACAAGCATGACTGCGATAGCTCTCGCCGGCTATTCTATCGGCCTGACGGGCTACGCGGCGATAAAGATCCTCTCGCCCGCGTTTTACGCGCTTGATGACGCAAAGACGCCGATGATCATCGCCGTTGCGTCGATCGCGGTAAATTTTTTGGGCAGCTATTTTCTTCGAGAATGGCTGTCAGGATTTGGCGTTACACCCGCTACGCCGCACGGCTACGGCCACGTCGGTGTTGCCCTTGCGACTTCGATAGTGGCCCTGGTCAATTTCTTTGCGCTCGCGCTCATAATGCGAAAGCGGGTTCACCGGCTCAACGGCCGCGCGATATTCGCGTCGTTCACAAAGATCGCCGCAGCTTCGGCCGTGCTGTCGGCCGTATGTTATGTGAGCTATAAGGCCATTGCCTCAGTGTACGGTACAGGCTCGATCAGCGTGCAGTTCATCGAAGCCTTTGTACCGATCGCACTTGGCGGTGCGGCCTTTGTGTTGACAGCCAAACTTCTTCGCGTAGCCGAACTTGAGCAACTGTTCGAAATGCTGCAAAGAAAACTTGCCAGATAGAACGCGTATGATCAAACCATACAGAAACTTTACTCCGAAGATCCACGAAACTGCCTTCATTGCTGATGATGCGATAGTTATCGGCGATGTCGGGATAGGAGAAAATTCGAGCGTTTGGTTCGGCTCTATCCTTCGCGGCGATGTGAACTACATTCGCATCGGCGCGCGAACAAATCTGCAGGATGGAACGATCGTCCACGTTGACTCGCGCGAACTTCCCACCATACTTGAAAACGACATAACCGTCGGCCACCGAGTAACACTGCACGCGTGTTACATCGAAACCGGCTGCCTGATCGGTATCGGGGCCATCCTTCTGGACGGTGTGCGCGTGGGCAGGAATTCTCTGGTTGCCGCGGGAAGCCTGTTGACGCCAGGCACCGTTATTCCGCCGGGCTCAATGGTGATGGGCAGCCCGGCAAAAGTAAAACGCCCGCTGACCGAGGACGAGATCAATGGCATCGCGCGAAATGTTGCCGGTTATGTAAAGCTTTCAGCGGAATACAAAGTCCGGTAATTACATTTACAAACCCACGAACTCGGCGTACAATCCCTTTCGTTTGCCTGCACTGATAATAAAATATGAAATTAACAATGGCCCTGGCCCTTACTGCGTTCTTCGTGATCGCGGCCGCCGCTCAAAATGATGATCCGCCGAAGAATGAGTTGAGCGTTTGGGGAGGCTTTGCTCCAGCCGTACGCACATTCGGGCCCGTCGGCGGCCGGACATGGGACGCTCAATACGGTATGGCCGCACTTCGTTATTCTCGTCGGTTCAATAACAGCGACTGGCTGAACATTAAATACACACTCGACGCTATACCGGTCGCCGTACTTCATTATCCAGATCGTGTCATCACGCAAACCGGGCCCAATACGGTTCGTGTCGACCCGGTCAAAGAGACAAAATATGCGTTTGGCGGTTCGCCATTTGGCCTGCAATTCAATTTCCGGCCAAAGAAAAAGCTCCAGCCGTTTCTGGCCCTCAGCCTCTCTGCACTCATTTTCAACAAGACCACACCCAACGACCTGGGCCAGCGCCTGAACTTTGGCAGCGAAGGCGGTGCAGGCATCGAATATCGCCTGTCAAACAAAAAGGCCGTCACCTTTGGCTATAAGTGGTATCACATCTCAAACGCCAGCCGCGGCGAGATCAACCCGGGCTACGATGGGCAAATGCTATATCTCGGATACACCTTCTGGGGCAAATAGGCCGGGAGCGGCAGGATAGCCACTACCGCTCGCGGTGCCGACAAGGTAAACTATCCGTTTATGGCAAGCACCAACCCGGCGCGCGGGATGCGGGATCTTTTGCCCGCCGACGTCCGCAAACGCAATTACGTCATCAACATAATAAAGCAGGTTTACGAAAGCTATGGCTTTGAACCGCTGGAGACGCCTGCCGTCGAAAATCTCGAAACCCTGATGGGCAAATACGGCGAAGAAGGCAATCAGCTTATTTTCAAGATCCTGAAACGAGGCGAGAAACTTGACATTGAAAACGCCCGTTCCGAGAACGATCTCTCCGACCTTGCCCTCCGCTATGATCTGACCGTACCGCTTGCCCGCGTCATTGCAAACAACAGGAACGAATTGCCGAAATTTTTCAAACGATATCAAATCCAACCAGTCTGGCGCGCCGACCGGCCAGCTCGCGGAAGATTCCGCGAATTTTATCAGTGCGATGCCGACGCGATCGGGTCTGCTTCGATGTTGGTAGAGGCCGAGCAGATCCTAGCGGTCAGCGAGATACTACGGCGGCTCCGGTTCAATGATTTCACGATCAGAATGAACCATCGTGAAATACTTCGCGACATTCTCGACACGGCCGCGATCGCTGCGGATGATCACGCTACTGTCCTTGTCGCTATCGATAAGCTGGACAAGATCGGTACCGATGGCGTAGCCAAAGAACTGTCCGAACGCGGTATCGACGAGGCCGCGTCGAAAATGGTCCTCGATATCTTTGAGCAAACCAGTAAGATCGAAGGCAAACCAACTGAGATAAACCGTACGATCGTCAGCAACCTGTTGAACATTGTCAGCCCGGAGGTGCTCGCCGATGTTGGAAAAATATTGCAGTTTACGGCCGGTTCGCCGGTACAGCTTGACCCTAGCCTAGCCCGCGGCCTGTCTTACTACACCGGCACGATCATCGAAGTAAACGTACCCGACCTTGCCGGATCACTAGCCGGCGGCGGACGTTATGATGGCCTGATCGGAATGTTCGGCAAGGAACAGATACCCGCGTGCGGTGTTTCGCTTGGCCTTGAACGTATTCTCGTCGTGATGGACGAACGCGATATGTTCCCCCCAGAGATCGCCGAATCGACGCCCGCCGACGTGCTGGTCACATTATGGAGCGATGAAACCGCGGCGGAATCGCTGAAACTTGCATCGGAACTGCGTGCAAGCGGCATGCGGGTAACCGTTTACCCTGAACCCGACAAGCTTGGCAAACAGATCAAATACGCAGACACGATAAAGGTCCCGTTCGTTTGCGTCTTAGGTGAAAGCGAGATCGCGGAGAATAAAGTTACCGTTAAAAATATGCGAACGGGCGAGCAGCAAACTTTGCTTAGAAGCGACGCCGGCAGTCTAATGAAGAAATTAGGAGAATAAAGTACAGCTATCAGCCTTCAGCAATCAGCTTTCAGAAACTGATGGCTGAAAGCTGATGGCTGAAAGCTACACTCAAAAACACAATGCAAGATTTTCGAAATCTCAAAGTTTGGCAAAAGGCTCACGAACTGGCACTGTTGGCTTACAAGGTCACCGCTGACTTTCCACGCGAAGAAATGTTCGGCCTCAGGCATTCGATCCGCAAGACCGCGGTCGATATTCCTGCTTCTATTGCCGAAGGTGCTGGTAAGGCCAAAGATGCGGAGTTCGCGGCATCAATAAATTACGCTCTTTCGCTTGCGATGCGAATGGAATATTTTGCACTGGTGGCCTGTGATCTTGAATTGATGGACCATGATTCGTATAACATCTTCTCCGGCAAGATCGTTGAGGTAAAGAAGATGCTTGGCGGGTTTAGAAAGACACTTGCGTGAGGTTTAGCGAACAGGCCCTGCCCAGGCGGGAGCCAATATGTTAATCTAAACCTCAGTATTTTCGGTATGAAAGGCATCTCCATCCTCGGTTCCACCGGCTCTATCGGCTGCAATTCGCTAAAGGTAATTGAGCACCTCAAAGAGTTTCGCGTTGTTGCGCTTGCGGCCGGGCGGAATATGACGACGTTTGCCGGGCAGGTAGCGAAATTCAGGCCGGAGATCGCGTCATGTGAGAACGACGAATGTGCCGAGACGCTCCTGCGGGAACTCCACCGGCTTGACGTCGTACCTCCGCAGATCGAAACAGGCGAAGCCGGCCTGGTCAAGGCCGCAACACACCACGCGGCGGATATTGTTATTTCGGCGACCGTCGGCGCCGTCGGTTTTGTCCCGACGCTTCGGGCCATCGAGGCCGGCAAACGTATTGCGCTGGCAAACAAAGAGACGCTGGTCATGGCGGGTGAGTTGATGACAGCCGCTGCCGCAAAGTCGTGCGCCGAAATATTGCCCGTTGACAGCGAACACAATGCGATCCATCAGTGCCTGCGCGGTGAAAAGCGGGCCGAGGTAAAACGCCTCATCCTCACTGCATCCGGCGGCCCGTTCCGAACGAAAACAAGACACGAGATAGAGAACGCGACGCGTGAACAGGCGCTCGCTCATCCAAACTGGAAAATGGGCGACAAGATCACGATCGATTCAGCTACCTTGATGAACAAGGGACTGGAAGTCATTGAGGCAAAATGGCTTTTCGGCTTTGACGCCGACCATATATCGGTGGTCGTTCATCCGCAATCGATCGTCCATTCAATGGTCGAGCTGGTCGATGGATCGATCATTGCCCAGATGGGTGTCACCGATATGCGGCATGCTATCCAATATTCGCTGACGTTTCCGGACCGAAAACAGAATTGCGTAGCCCCGCTGGATATAGGCAAACTTGGCGGGCTTTCGTTCGAAGAACCCGACATTGAGCGGTTCCCGTGCCTCGACCTTGCGTACCGGGCGTTGAGGCAGGGCGGAACCGCCGCGACAGCCCTTAACGCAGCCAATGAAACGGCCGTCCAGGCATTTCTCGACGGCCGCATCGGTTTTGGCGAAATATCGAAGATAAACGAAGTGGTACTGGCCGACCACCAGCCAACTGACGCGGCGTCATTGGAAAATATCCTCTCCGCCGACAACTGGGCCCGGACCCGCGCTATAATGATGATGGGCGAATGCGCCGCTGCAAGTTGAGACGGATCATATGGAGCCAGTTTTAGAAAGAAATTACGTCCAGCCAAGGATCGTGACCGAGCCTCCAACCCCGACTAACGGCTCGCCAAAACGCTACCGTTGGACCGCGTCCGAATACTACCAAATGGCGGACATGGGATTCTTCAACGGGAAGCGGGTCGAGCTTATCCGGGGAGAGATAATTCACATGGCGCCTATGAAAACGCCGCACGCGATGGCGATCCTATTGATGTTTGAGGCACTTACTAAGGTTTTTTCCAAGGGATTTTTTGTTCGTCAACAGCTGCCTTTGCATTTTGGCAAGTCGGATCAACCCGAGCCGGACCTTTCGGTGGTCGAGGGATCAATTCGCGATTTTGCCGACGCTCATCCGACATCGGCAAGCCTTGTGGTTGAGGTATCCGATTCCACGCTCCGATTCGATCGTCTGACCAAGGCTGAACTCTATGCGGAGAACCGGATCGACGAGTATTGGATCGTGAACCTCAAGCAGCGATGCCTGGAAGTGTACCGTAGGCCGGTGAAGGACAAGAATTTCGGGTTTGCTTACACAGAGATATTTGTCGTCCGTGAGGGTGAAGCCGTATCACCACTCGCTAAACCGAAGAAGGTCAAAGTTACCGACATTTTGCCTTAGGGTGGGTTGTTTCTCTGCAACTTCGCGCGAGTGATTTGGCTCTAAACAAAGCGCGGTTTGATACGCATTTTTGATGTTATGCCAGATATTTTGATCGTCATTTTAGCAGTCATTTTCGTCCTCGGGATAGCGATAAACATCCACGAGTTCGGCCATTTTATCGTGGCGAAATTGTTCGGGATGCGGGTCGAGGCCTACTCGTTCTTTGGCCTGGGGCCGCGGATTTGGGGTTTTAAGGTCGGACATACGGATTATCGCATCAGCGCCATTCCGCTTGGAGCTTATGTAAAGCTCTATGGCGACGAGGTAACCGCGCCGCTCGAAGGCGGTGCGTCAGAAGATGTAAAGGTACCGGAAGGCGAGCTTTACGAACTTCGACCGCGGTGGCAAAAGTTTCTCGTGATGCTCGGCGGGCCGTTCATGAATATTGTCCTGGCCCTCGCCATCCCGTTTGCGGTCGCGATGATGTACGGCGTTCCGTCAATGCCGGCGCCGGTCGTTGGTGTCATGAACACGGGCAGTGCGGCCGAAGCGGCTGGGATAAGGATCGGCGACCGCATAATTGCGTTCAATGGGATTGAGGAACCGACCTGGGAAAAGATACGCGATGAGGCGTTGATCTCGCCGGAAATTCAGCTTCCAATAACGATTGACCGCGGCGGTCAGAAGGTCCAGTTGACCGTTACCCCGGCTAAAAAGGTCGAGAGCGGAAACAGCGTTGGCGAACTCGGGATCTTGCCGGATGCAGGCGTCGAACCGGTCGAGGTTGGCACGATCACACCTGATTCAGCAGCCGCTGAATCGGGCCTGCAAAAGGGAGATCGCCTCATCGCTTTCAATGGCCAGACCGTCCGCAACAGTCAGGAACTGACCAATCAGATACGTGAGACCAAGGAGGCTCCATCACGGCTTACCATAGAAAGGAACGGCCAGCGAAGTGAAATTCAAACCACCGCCAGATTGGGCGACGACGGCGTTTATCGCCTCGGCATCGGATTTTCAACCGCAAATATCACAACTCGCGTACCGGTTGGCCTCGGCGGAGCATGGTCTTTTGCCATTGATTCAAACCTTAGGATAATGCGGCTTACGGGCAAGGTCTTCGGCCAGATGTTCGCTGGCGAACGGTCGGTCAAAGACGCGGGCCTGGCCGGGCCCGTCGGCATCGTCCAGATAATCGCCAAGGTCGTAAATGAGATGGGCTTTGCCGGATTGGTGGGCATTCTGGCGGTCATTAGCCTGAACCTCGGTGTGTTCAACCTGCTCCCGATACCGCTGCTCGATGGCGGGCAGATATTGGTGCTTGGTATCGAAAAGGTCATGTCGTGGTTCGGAAGAACGCTGTCCATCGCGATCAGGGAAAAGATCCAGCTTGCGGGCCTGGCGGTTATCCTGCTGCTGATGGTGTTTACGCTGTTCCTGGATATTTCGAAGTTTTTTTAAAAGTATTGACCACAGAGACACGGAGTTAAGGAGTTACGAAGTTGCGAGGTTGCGAGGTTGCGAACTTACGAAATTTTGGATTCAAGCAGTTCTTTTCTCAATTTTCTCTGCGTCTCGGTGCCTCTGTGGTGAAATTCCAGTATGAAACGAGTTTCTAAAGCGGTCATGGTCCGTAACGTTCAGGTCGGCGGCGGGGCACCCGTCGCGGTGCAGTCGATGACCAAAACTGACACGACCGATGTTGACGGCACGCTCAAACAGATCGACCAGATGGTCGAGGCCGGTTGTGAGATCGTCCGCATCGCGGTGCCGGATGACGATGCTGCCGCCGCTATGTACGAGATCCGCAAACGCACAGAAGTGCCGATCGTCGCCGACATTCATTTTCACTACAAACTGGCGCTAAAAGCCCTCGACGCAGGAATCGACAAACTCCGCATCAACCCCGGCAACATTGGCCACATTGACCGTGTTCGCGAGGTCGCTCGCGCGGCCGAAGCTCAAAAAGTGCCCATTCGCATCGGCGTAAACGGTGGTTCGCTCGAAAAGGACCTGTTGAAAAAATACGGCTCGGCGACTGCCGAAGCAATGGTCGAATCGGGTATGCGGCATGTTCGCATTCTCGAAGACCTGGGTTTTACCGATACGATCATTTCGCTCAAGGCCTCTGACGTAAACCGGATGGTCGAGGCATACCGCCTGATGGCAAAACAGGTCGATTACCCGCTGCATCTCGGTGTGACCGAGGCCGGGACACCGTTTGGCGGCACGATCAAATCCGCGATCGGTTTGGGCGTTCTATTGCACGAAGGCATCGGCGACACCATCCGCGTTTCACTCGCGGCCGAACCGCATGAAGAGGTCCGGGTCGGCTGGGAAATATTGAAATCGCTTGAGTTAAGAAAACGCGGTGTGACTGTCGTTGCCTGTCCGACGTGCGGGCGGTTGGATATTGATAATTTTGTCGAGATCGTGACCGAGGTTGAACGACGGCTTGCTCACGTCGAAGAACCGCTCCATCTCTCCATAATGGGCTGTGCCGTAAACGGCCCCGGCGAAGCGCACGATTCGCAACTCGGTATTACCTTTGGCCGCAATGTCGGCATGATCTTCAAGGACGGCGTCCCAATGCGCCGCGTTTCGGGCGACGACATTGTCGAAGAATTTGTAAAAGAAGTAGAAATGCTTCGAAAAGAAGGCTCCGCCGCAAAGTCTCTCACCAAAGAAAAACCGCTCGTCCAAATCACCTAAGTCAGAACCGAGAGCAGTAACGACCGGCCGCCGGGCGTCGATCTTGTCAGAACCGGGAGCCGTAGCGACTGGGTTCTTATCTTTGCCCGCGAATAGCGCGAATCGGAGCGAAATAAACATAAATCATGCTCTATTCGGGTACATTCGCGTTATTCGCGGGCAAAACTTCCTTTGCAGATCTGCCGTTACGGATACAAAAAAGTAAACGGATAAAACGGCAGGTTTCGAACAACTCCAAAAGCTATCAGCAATCCCAATAGTCCGAAAAGAAACTTTGGCGTCGCTTCAAGCCTGATCAATGATTTCCCGCGGACGGCAACCCAAAACAGCGAGACGACCACAAACCCGAACACGATCACCCATAGCGGGATGAGAGCATTAAAATCAAGTGCCGTCAATATATCACCATGAAAAAGCGCATGAAACCCGCGGGTCAAACCGCAGCCCGGACAGGCAAATCCCGTATAAGTGTACAGTGGGCAAACCGGAAAGAAATTGAATTTGCTCGGGTCAAAATACCAAACAAAGCCCGAGCCGGCAGTGACCGAGGTCAATCCAAAAGCGGCCAATATCCGCTCCTGCGGAAATCGGCTGCCAAGTTCGTCACGTGAAACTTCCACGTTCTCGATTCTACTACTATTTATTCTCGCCGTCAGCCGCGGTGAAGTTGTAAACGACAACGCCGCTTACCTTCACCGGCACACCGCTCAATAGCGTTGGCGAAAATTTTGCCCCTCGCGCCGCCTCGACCGCGGCAGCTCTCAGGAGCGGATGCCCTGAAATGGGTTCAGCCGATATCACTTCGCCTGCTTCGCCCACCACTACCTGCACCGTGACCGCACCGGAGGCACGCACCGCTCTCGCAGCGGGCGGATACGGCGGTAGCGGAAGGCTCACTGCCTTGCCGTTCAGGACGCCGCCCGAAATGGTCTTCACCCCAGTAGCGGCAAGCGGCTGCTTCGCAGCGGCAAAGTTGTAAACGATCATGCCTTTCACCTTCACGGGCACACCGTTGAGCATTGTAGGTGAAAATTTCGCGGCCAGTGCAGCCTGCCGTGCGGCATCGGCCAACAGCGGGTTGACCGGCTCCATCTCGACGATCTCGGTCTTCCCGTCGGCACTTTGGGTGACCCGGCCAAACCGGCCTCCAAAAATCTCAGCCGAGATCACATTTCCTAATTCATCTATCAGAACATTCACACGGACCGTGCCCTCCATTCCGGCGGCCTTGGCCTCTTCGGAATACACAGGTTTTGGCAATTTGATCGCCTTGCCGTTGAGTACTCCGCCGTTAATTTCTCTCGGTGCGTCAGTCTGGGCCAGAACGATCGCGGCGGACGACAGAACGAAAGAGAGTGCGAACATGATCAAGCCAATTCGTTTCATACTGTTTTCTCCTCGAAATGTAGTATCAGCAAACTTCGCCTTGACGTATTAGACACCATCGGGCCGCAAAAGTTCCAGAGAAATTTTTGCCCGGCTGGTAAGGTATTCGCGGGCCTAGGCCGCCATCGAAGTGAACAGAGTGTCGGCGGCGAGTTTGCGGTTAATGTTCACAACAAAATGTTCACGCATCAGTTCGATCTCGGTCATCACATGAGACAAATGCTTTGCCTCGGTGTTTTCGGCGATCTTCTCCAGTTCACGGCCAATGTCGATGTGAACCAGATCTTCGCCGCCCAGCGAGATCGTCCAAATATCGCGGAGCAGCGTCATCAGAAGGTCAAGGTCGTCTTCGAAAAAGTCCTTGTTTTTTGCCTCAGCTGACAATTCCGCAGCCCGAACCGCACCTACGAGATCATGACGCGTGAGCGTCGCATCAAGTGTTCTCACAAGCTCGTGGCGTCGTTCGCGAGCCCGATCAATATCCATCGACAACGCACGCCCGACGCTTCCCTGCGAGATAAGCGCGGCAAGCCGTGCCGCATCTTCGCCGACCGAACCCAGCTCTGTTAAATGCTTCTCAACAAGCTCTGCCGGAACCGGAGCAAATCTGAATATCTGGCACCGCGATCTGATCGTTGACAAAAGCGCGTCGGGACGCGAAGTTATAAGAATGATGCGTGATGTCGCGGCTGGTTCTTCAAGTGTTTTAAGCAGCGCATTGGCGGACGCAGGATTCATTTTGTCCGCATCATCGATAATGAACGTGCGGCCGCGGCCCTCGTTGGGGTGAAAATGAGCTTCACGTTCCAGATCGCGGATCGCGTCAACGGCAATCTGCCTTTTTATGGTGGTCACAAGGGCCACATCCGGGTGATGACTGACGATCACCTTCTTATAAGCGTCCTTATCGTCCGG
>CAUJFK010000017.1 GCA_963169175.1 Acidobacteriota bacterium
CGGATCAGCGATCCGCCCCAGTTCAGGCCCTTGCCCGTGAGCACACCGGAAATGGTAGTGGCGAGAGCCGGGATCGTTGAGAGAATTCCTTCGGGGTCAAACACTTTTGCCTGTCGCCACATGTGGCTTTCTGTCAGGATCGTACGGTCGAGCCAGGCGGCAAGGTTGCATGCTTTGTCGTCGATGGTTGTGATCTCGCATCCCGGTACGGCGACCAATGTCATCAGTGCCCAATAAATTAGCAATAGCGCGACGCCAATGACGGTCTGCTGTTTCCAGTTGGTGTGAAGAAAGATGAGTGAAACGATGAGATAGCATACGGCGATTCGCTGCAGAACGCCGGGTATCCGCATCGTCCCAAAGTTGTACCAGACGATCGGCGTGCCGGCCATCCAAAATACCGCTAACAGCAACGCCGACACACCCGCGACGATCGCGGCCTGAGTTCGCTTGCCCCAAAGATAAAGAAACAAAGCCGCCGAGAAAGACAAAACCAGAATGATCTTGACGAGATAAGGTATCGAGGTCTTGCCGAAATCAAAGAACGGGATCATCGAGATCAGCAGGCCGACAACGAATATCGACACAGAACGCGAAACGATCTTTAGATAAACATCACGCGTAATTCCCGCTTCAAGCCGTTTGCCCAACGCGATAGGAATGGCGACGCCGACGATGAACAAAAAGAACGGAAAGATATAATCCGTCGGCGTAATGCCATGCCACGGCGCATGTTCGAGCGGCCCGTAGATCGCCAACCATGTGCCCGGATTATTTACAAGCACCATCCCCGCGATCGTCATGCCGCGAAATACATCGAGCGATACAAGACGTTGTGATGCAGCAGGTGTCATGAAAAGAATTGTCGCCCGTGAATAACGCGAATTTTTGCAAATAGGAATTAGGTGTAATTTAGCAACCTGGTTCGCCTACTATCTTGAACCGATATTCTATATGTTTATTCGCGTAATTCTCAGACGTTATGGTGGATCAGGTGTCATCTAAAGAATTTTTGCCCGCGAATAACGCGAATTTCCCGAATAAGAGATAAATCCCGCTTAGCGTCCGAACTCTCATTTGGAATGGTATTTCTTTGACTTTATTCGCCTTTATTCGCGTAATTCGCGGGCAAGATCTTCCCTACCAACCGTTCCACTCGCGCGTGCCGGTGATGTGTGCCGTGTGGTGGAGCGAATGCCAGGCGTAAAGTCCGAGAACCTTTTCCAATTTCCAAGTGCCGGTTTCGGGATGAATGAATTCGCGTTCAAAATCGGCGTCGGTCATATTTTGCAAAAGCTCGGCCCAGCGGGAATGGACACCGTCGATTATCGCCAGCGAAACATCGACTGGAAGGTTGCTGTCCGCCAATTCAGCCCAGCGGTCCTCGTAATATGGCCGGATGGTCGGTGCTTCGTCCTCGGTCAACGCCAGCTTAAAGCGGCAAAGCGAATTGATATGGCTGTCGGCGATATGATGCACCGTCTGCCGAAGCGTCCAGCCATCGGGCCGATACGGCGTATCAAGCTGCTCGTCGGTCAGGCCGCCGACCGCAGCCCTAAGCATTTGCGGCAATCCTGCGATTGTCGCAATTTGCTCGTTTCTATTCGACGCCGCAGTTTCGTCGAACTTGCCAATGGGATATCTAAGATCGTGGTGCATAAGTCGATATGAAAAACTCCCCTCCTTACGAAAGAGGAGTGTCAGCCGCTTTGGCTGACGGGAGGGGGTTGTTCCGCCGGGCCAAAGGGACTTCGGAATACGTTGCGAAATTCGTGCCGCCGTAAAAAGCGTCCCCGGCGGTTCAAATTTCATCCGTGAATTTCTCGCCGCTGTGAAAAAAACCACCCCGGCCTAAAGGCCACCCCTCCTTAGTAAGGAGGGGAGTTTTTAGCCGCCGTAATAATTTTCAAACCTCGTAAACTCTTTCAGGAACGCAAGCCTTATCGTTCCGGTCGGGCCGTTTCTTTGTTTTGAGATTATAAGCTCGGCCATGCCCGCGTTCTCGTCGGTCGGTTTATAGTAATCCTCTCGGTAAATGAACGCAACGACGTCGGCATCCTGTTCGATAGAGCCTGATTCACGCAGATCTGACATCAACGGCTTTGGTGGATTTCGCGCCTCGGGCGCACGGGAAAGCTGTGAAAGTGCGATGACCGGAACATTCAACTCTTTCGCCAGGCCCTTCAACTCACGCGAGATCTGCGAAACCTCCTGCTGTCGTGATTCCGAGCGTCCAGCGGACATAAGCTGAAGATAATCGACCACGATCAGGTCAAGGCGTTTTTGCTCAGCGGCCAGACGGCGTGCCTTTGCCCGCATTTCGAGGACAGAAATTCCCGGCGTATCGTCAATGAACATTCTCGCTTCCGCCAACGTTCCGATAGCGCGGGCAAGCCGTTCCCACTCGTCGCGCGAAAGAATGCCGCGGCGGAAACGCGATGCATCGACCTTGGCCTCTGACGCCATCATTCGCATTACCAACTGCTCCTTCGACATTTCAAGTGAAAAGAAGCCGACCACAGCCTTTTCATCAACAGCCGCGTTCTGGGCAATGGTCAGGCACAGTGCGGTCTTTCCCATCGAAGGCCGCGCGGCAACGATGACCAGATCGCTTGGCTGTAGGCCGGATGTCATCTCGTCCAACTCTCGAAAGCCGGTCGCAAGTCCCGTCAGCGCATTCGAATCTCGCTTCGAGTATTCTTCGACCTTTGCGAGCACCTTGGCCGCGACCGGCTGGACGTGGGCAAATCCCTCGGCCGTCCGGCGTTCGGCCAGTGCAAAGATCATCTGCTCGGCATGATCAAGGATCACGTTCGCATCATCCTCTTCTTCAAGCGCTTCACTCGTGATCTGATTGCAGGTTCGAATAAGATTCCGGATCACCGCCTTATCCCGCACGACGTCAATATAGCCGGTCAGGTCGGTGAAGTGCGGTAGGCCGTACGTCAGATTTGTGATCGCCGAAACACCACCGATCGACTCGAGCGATCCCTCTTTTTTTAATTCCTCGCCGATAAGGATCGGATCAATGACCTTCGAGCTTTCGAACAAGGCGATCATTCCGCCGAAGATACGGCGATT
The DNA here is from genome assembly GCA_963169175.1 of Acidobacteriota bacterium. Classification (GTDB taxonomy): domain Bacteria; phylum Acidobacteriota; class Blastocatellia; order Pyrinomonadales; family Pyrinomonadaceae; genus OLB17. The sequence goes on from CAUJFK010000017.1 coordinate 3,082, forward strand.
GAGAGGCGAATAAAAATCGGCGGGTTTCAACTGCTCGACAGCGTGCGTAATAAGCGAATTGTCGAGCAGGATGGCGCCCAGTATTGCCCGCTCACTGTCTTCGCTCGAAGGCAGCGGGCGTTCAAGAAATTGTTCACGTTGCCTAACTTCGGAAAGGGCAGCCATTGTTTACGAACCTCTGATGCAGGCTAAAATGATAGCGTCAAACATGAGCGGGTTTCAAAACGGACTTGACGATTTTTTCGGACGGTTTTCCACAACTTTTTCACAGCGTGCAAATACCTCTCTCTTCCCGTAAATATAAGCATTCACGGAGCTTATGTTATGAAGTACAGGATCGACTGGAGAGAGTCTTTAGGCTCGGGCCCTGCGTCTGCGGACGGCAAAATCGTACACCCGCTGCTCAAAAAGGCTGCGTGGTTGAAATCGCTGCTGAAAGACGCTTTTTACCAGGCGGAAGATCTTTCCGGGAGAACGAAGATAGCTTAGGCCATAGAAAAATGACATTCCCACAACACGCAAAAAGACGATCTGCGACGGGCTCACATTTCGACAGAAGGTCCGTGTTACGGTAAAGTCGAACTGCGTCATAAGATTGCCGAAATACTCGTCATCGATCTGTCCGATCGCACCTTCGTCCTGGAGCTCGCGGAAAAGTTCCGAGCCCGGATATGGCGAAAATGCCGTGATGTTGCAATCGTCCACTTTCAGAAACGCCAGCTTGAAAACAAACAGAAGCGTTTGAATAATGTCCCTTCTGGTCTCCGCTGGGAACCCAATTATGAAGTTAACCTTGGTAACGATACGGTGCCGGACGGCGATCTTGATAGAGCGTTCAAGGTTTTCAAGGTTTACACGCTTCTTGATCATTTCAAGTGTTCGTTTCGAACCGCTTTCCGGCGCATAGACCAGAAATTCGCAGCCTGTCCGCGCAAGCCCGCCTATGACCTCATCATCCAGGCATTCCGAGCGGGTCCCGGAAGGAAGCTGCCATGTGACATTCAGTTCACGCTTCTCCAATTCAGCGATGAACTGAAGTATCCATTCACGCTTGACGATCGCGGTAAGGTCGTAGAAATCGACGCTATTGATCTGATATCTCTTGACGTAGTCCTCGATCTCATCGACCACATCTTCGACGGGGCGCATCACGTATCGCGTCGTCCACATGGTCGGGTTCGAGCAAAACGTGCATTGGTACGGACAGCCTCGGGTTGCCAGCATCGCCATATTGCGGCCGTGACTGATGCCCATCGTAAAGTTCGGCTGGAAATACGGTTCAACGTCGATCAAATGCCATGCCGGCCGCGGCATTTCCTTGATGTCGCCCATTCGCGCGGACAGCGACGCTTCGATAAAGACATCGTTTGCAAGATAAGCGACGCCCGCCACATCCTCGGGCCTTTGACCGGTGCGAATACGATGAACAAGGTCCAAAAGCGTGAGTTCGCCTTCGCCGCGGACCACGTAATCAATGGCGGGGCAATCGCGCAAGGTATATTCGGGCATCGCTGTGGGATGCTCGCCGCCAACGATAATGATCGCCTCGGGGAAGGCCGCCGCCACCTGATTTACATAATCACGGATCTGCGGCCATTCCTGAGAAAACATTATCGAAACGCCGATAATGTCAGATTCCGGATCGATCATTTCGATCGACTTTTGTGTGTCCAATCCCTGCACCTTGAAACGCCCGTCCGGTGTCAGACGAATGTTGTCAGCATCGGCGCCGCGGCAATCGACGATCTTTGCGGCATAACCTGCTTTTTCAAGCGTGGCAGCAAGATAGGTTAACGCTATCGGCAGTGTCAAGGGAGTGCTGTACGAGTTTTTTGAAAAGTAAACGGGCGGAGCGATCAGCGTGACGATCTTTTTCGTGTCCGGGTCAGGATTCGCAAAAACGGTGAAGGCATCCGCGATCGCCATCTTGCTGGCGGCACGGCCGTACTGGACGTTTTTTGGGGGAGTTCCTCGATTGTCCAATAGCTGGGTAAGCGGCTGTGCGTCCTGTGTTTGCATAGATTAATAATTATATACGAAAACTAAGGTGCCAGTCGCATCATTTGCTTCGCGGGCACGGCTGATATAGGCGTACACACTGTTTTCGCCGGCATATTCACAATTGAAAAACAGCTAACAGCCACAGGCTGATAGCTGTTTAGCAACTCGCGGCAACCGGTTGACAGCCGCCAGGGACCGAGGTTTGCGACTATTCGTCCGCCTGCTCCTCGGCAGGTTCGGCGGCGGTAGCTTCCTTCGCCTCGGCTTCGTCGGCCTTTGCTTTCCTGCCTTTCTTTGCGGGTTTGGCCTCGACAGCCTCGCCGCCTTCAGCGGTCACGGTAACCGGAATTTCTATGCTCACCTCGCGATGCAGCCGGACCTTGACCGTGTATTCGCCTGTTTCTTTGATCGGATCACGGAGACTGATCTTTTTCCGGTCGATCTCGTATCCCTTGGCCTGCAATGCGGCAGTAATATCGATCGATGTGACCGATCCGAAAAGCGTTCCGCCCTCACCAGCTTTGCGTTTGAAGTCCAGCGCGATGGCTCCCATCTGTTCTTTCTGCGCTTCGGCCGTGGCCTTTTCGATCGCCGCCTTCTTCAATAAGGCCGTTCGTTCACCCTCGATCTGCCGCAGATTTCCCTTGGTCGCAAGCGTAGCCAGGCCTTGCGGCAGGAGGTAGTTTCGGGCATAGCCGGCCCTTACCTTAACGATCTCGCCCCGCCCGCCAAGCGATTCGATATCTTCTCTTAATAGAATTGTTGTTGATGCCATGATGTTTGTTCCTCTTTTGTACCGCGGCCATTCAAAGGCCGGGGTGACAGGCCGACAGCCTATCGTACGATCACTCAGATACGTACGGCAGCAGTGCCATTGAACGCGCCCGCTTGATGGCCGTAGCGACCCGGCGCTGGTCTTTTGCGGTGATCCCCGAAATGCGTCTCGGCATTATCTTGCCGCGTTCCGGAATGAATTGCCGCAGAAAATCTACATCGCGCCAATCGACATAATCCGGCACGATCTGGCGCGGACGCCGACGTTGGAAACGGCGCGGCGCCTTGTCGCCGTACATTTCTTCGACAAAAGGCTCTCTTGGTTCAAATTCGTTCTCAACCATAATCTTCTCCTGACCGTTTTAGGCCTGCACCTCCGCGGCTGGTTCCGTCGGCTGTTCCTCGGTTGTCCGGAAGCTGGCACGCTGGGCCGTACGCTTTTCACGTTTTGCCCGCAATTTGTCGGCCCGTTTACGATCTTCGTCAACGCGGACGGTGATGTAGCGCATTATCATATCGTTGACACGCATGCGGCGCTCAAGCTCCATGATCTCCTGGCCGCTGCCATCGATCTCAAAAAGGACATAGTGCCCTTCGGTACGTTTCTTGATCGGATAAGCGAGCGTTCGCTGTCCAATGTCGTCCATCCGAACGACCGTGCCGCCCTGCTTTTCAATAAGCTGGCCGACAGCTTCGTTAAGCTTTTCGATTTTATCGACCGGAGTTTCCGGGTCGATGATGTACATTACTTCGTATGTTCTGTTCGCCAATGTAAATTTCCTCCTTTTGGCTCTCAAGCCTCAACCCATCGGGATGAAGCAAGAAGGTCTTTCGTATTTGCAATTTCAGATTTGCGATCTCGTATTCTTCATTCGCAAATCTGAAATCGTAATTCGCAAATTAATTAAACTCCGCCATCGCCTTGCCCACGCCATGTTTCAGAATGGCCCGGACCGCGTCGGCACCTGTTTTCAAAATATCTTCAACCTTCCCCGCCTCAACTTTCGAGAACCGTTCAAGCACGAAGTTCTTCGCGTTCGAGATCGGATGTTCCGGCTGAATCCCGATCCTTAGCCGAATGAACTCATTCGTTCCCAAACTGTCAATTATCGATCTCAGGCCGTTCTGCCCGCCATGCGTGCCTTGCGGCCTCAAACGGATCTTGCCGAACGGCAGGGCAAGGTCATCCGATATGACAAGAAGACGTTCGCGGCGCCTTCCCTCTTTCTGAAGCAGGCAATTTACCGACTCACCGCTCAGGTTCATGTAGGTCTGGGGCTTGGCCAGTTCAACCGTTTGGCCGTCAACCTCAGCACGTCCAATCAAGGCCCGGCACTCGCTGCGTTTTACCTGACAACCATGTTCCGAAGCGATCAGATCGACAAGCATGAATCCAAGGTTATGCCGTGTCCGCTCATACTCGGCCCCGGGGTTTCCCAGGCCGACGATAAGCCAGTTTCCAGCTTCGGTTGCCATCTCGCTGCGGAACGGCACGCCAAGGCCGCCGTAAGCCTATTCGCCGTCAGCCGGCCCTTCCTCGCCCTTCTCATCGACAAGCTCCGGTTCCGCTCCGCCCTCAAGCTGGGGCTCAAGATCGGCTTCCTTGACGATCGAGATCGCGGCGACAACCGTGTCCGGTGACTCATGGATCTCGATGCCTTCGCCAACCTTTAGGTCCGAAACGTGGATCGCATGTTCGGTCGTAAGCCCGCTGATATCGACGACGATAGAATCAGGCGTACGCGCCGGTTCGCAAAGCACCTTGATCTCGCGAAGTGCCTGGGTAAGGACAGCACCATCCTCTTTCAAACCGTCCGGCTCGCCTTCCAAATGGATCGGCACCGTCATCTCGATCTTTTCACCGCGGGCAAAGCGGCGAAGATCAGCGTGCATCAGGCGGCCAGTTACCGGGTGGATCTGACGGTCCTGAAAGATAACGTCGTTCACGTCACCTGCAACATCCAACGCGAACACCGTGTTCACACCTGCCTCTGTGCGGAGAATGGCCGCAAGGTCAGACAGACTGGCCGCCGCCGCAAGACTTTCGGTCCCGCCGCCGTAGATAACGACGGGGATCTTTCCATTCACGCGCAATCGACGAGAAAATCCCTTTCCTATACCTTCACGCCTTTCAGCTTTAACAGTAATTTTGTCAGCCATAATTCTTCCTGTCCGTCAAACTTTAGTTTGACGCATACCCGCAAACTAAAGTTTGCGGGACATAACTAAATAAACAGCGACGAAACACTCGTCTCGTCATGTATCGACCTAATCGCCGACGCAAGCAGCCCGGCGACACTTAAAACCTCGACCTTGCCGCCGCTGGACCCGTTTCGCGCCGGTATGGTGTTGCTCACAATGACCTTTTTCAGGTGTGACTTCGCGATCTTATCGTACGCTCCGCCCGAAAGCACACCGTGTGTGAATACCGCAAAGATCTCGTTCGCTCCGGCCTCATGCAACGCTTGCGCCACCTTGCATATGGTGCCGCCGGTGTCGCACATATCGTCAACAATAAGGCAGTTCTTTCCGCTCACGTCACCGACGATATTCATCACGTCGGCTTCGTTGGCACGCTCGCGGCGTTTGTCGCAGAGGGCAAGGCCGGCATCAAGCCGCTTTGCATATGCTCGTGCCCGCTCGGCACCGCCTGTATCGGGAGCGACCACAATCAGGTTCTCGATCGGATTGTTCCGAAAATACTCGACCACGATCGGGGCCGCATACAAATGGTCCACCGGAATGTCAAAGAAACCCTGTATCTGCGATGCGTGCAGATCGATGGTCAAAATGCGGGATGCACCTGCCGTCGTTATCAGATTCGAAACCAGCTTTGCCGCTATCGGAACACGCGGCCGATCCTTTTTATCAGATCTCGCGTAACCAAAATACGGAATCACCGCCGTCACCCTTTCTGCAGACGCACGAACGAACGTGTCGATCATGATCAGCAATTCCATCAGGTTCTGGTCCGTCGGCGGGCAGGTCGGCTGGACAATAAATACATCTGCCCCCCGAACGTTTTCGCCGATCTGGAAATTAAATTCACCGTCGGAGAACCTGTCTGTGCTCGCCTTGCCCAGATCGCACTGCAATTGCCCGCAGATCTCCTCGGCGAGGCCGCGGTGCGCATTTCCCGAAAAGATCTTTATGCTGCCCGTTACGCTCATAAGATCGTCCAACAAACTTTAGTTT